>JAFVTV010000037.1 GCA_017502975.1 Clostridia bacterium
CGCCATAAAGATTCGTCAGCGCATTCACTTTGGTTGTGCGGGAGTTGAGAATTTCCTCTTCCGTTGCCGTGCGCTCTGCTCCGTCCGCAGCCAACAGCTCGTTGAGATGAGCTTCCGTATAAGCCCCCGTAAAGATAATTTCCAATGTGGCCGTTCAACCTCTCAGTCCGGCTACTGATCGTCGACTTGGTAGGCCGTTACCCCACCAACTATCTAATCAGACGCGAGCCCATCCTTTTGCAATAAATCTTTGCAGGCTGTACGATGCCGTACTACCTGGTTATGCGGTATTAGCGTCCGTTTCCAGACGTTATCCCCCACAAAAGGGCAGGTTGCTCACGCGTTACTCACCCGTCCGCCACTGATCAGAGAGCCGAAGCCCTCATCACCGTTCGACTTGAATGTGTTATGCACGCCGCCAGCGTTAATCCTGAGCCAGGATCAAACTCTCGAAATCATAGTATCTTAAGCTCCGGCGAAGGAGCGTAAAATCAATTCCGAGCTTGATTGCTCATACTTTTACTTTTAAAGAGTATTTCTCTTTCAGAATTGTCGAGATATTTTCGCACTTGCTGTGCTTCATACTATCTCTCGTTGTTCAATTTTCAAAGACCATTCGCCTCCGCCTTTTTTCGCGGCGACCTTTTGATTATACCACGTTTAAATCGACTTGTCAATACCTTTTTTGCTTTTTCAAAAGTTTTTTGACGGATTTTTGCGGTGGTTTTTATATAATATCATAAATCCCTCCTTTTGTCAATAGATTTTATCGGTGTTTTTGGCGTTTTTTGCTTAAATATTTTATTTCAAACAATCGGTTACAATATATGGATAAAAGCATTACAATATATAGACTTTCTACCACTATAGCAAATAAGTGCTTTCTTTTATGTATTTTAAGAAAGCAATTTATATTTTTTCAAGTTCTGCCAAAATTCCTCTTGACAAGCGCATCTTTTGCCGCTATAATAATATGGTATTCGGGCCATTAGCTCAGTTGGTCAGAGCCACCGGCTCATAACCGGTTGGTCCAAGGTTCGAGCCCTTGATGGCCCACCAAAAAGGGCACCCCCGCCGAAATGGCGGGGGTGCCCTTTTTTGCTGATCCATCAAGCACGGCTCGAACCAACAGAAGATTGCAAATCCCTAAAATGAAAACAATATGTTAAACAACCTATGAAAAAGCAAAACAAAATTATAAACAATCTGCTCGCGTCGCCTGCGGCGACGTTAACGAGCCCTTGATGGCAGCAAAGGGGCACTCCCTACCGGAGCGCCCCTTTTTATACTCCATTTTGATTTATTTTACGAAATCCTCACGCATCGGCGTAAAGATATCAAGCAGCGTTCCCTTTTTCAGGCATACAACGCCGTGCGGCACGTCAGCATCAGTAATATAGGTATCTCCCTTTACGATAACGCGCACCTCATCACCAATGGTTGCGCGGAACTCACCCTCAAGAACGTAGGAGATCTGCGTGTGCGGATGACTGTGCATGGCACCAACGGCATCCTTATCAAAATCGACCTGAACCGCCATCATATTTTTATCATAGGACAAAATTTTTCTTCTTACACCGCCACCAAGCTCGGTATAAGGAATATCAGCAGTTTTTGTAAACATATTTAGTCACCTCAAAGAAAATATTTTATACATTTATATTATACTTCCCCAAAGCCCTGTTGTCAAGCAAAAAAAATTTTTTTCAACTACATCATTCGTGCTCTTTCTCGCCTTCACTTTGTTATACTAAACAAAAAAGGAGAAAAAACAATGAAAAAGAAGTTGTTATTTTTAATACTGTGCATGCTACTCTCGCTATCAGGATGTGCGATCGAAATTCCTAACGAAAGCACCGACATCAAGGAAAATGATGCAAACCTTACACGCATTGCAGAGCTTGAGGCAGAGCTGCAGCAGGCACGTGCAGAGCATTACATCAGCCAAAGCGCACTGACACAGGAAATTGAAGATCTTAAGGCAAAAATCGCCGTGCTCACAGGCAAAAACGAAAACACCGATGACAGCAACAGCGGCACAAGCGCCATGGTATTTCATTATAGAGTTGAAAACGGCCAGGCAACCATTACGGGCTACGAAGGGTCGGCAACCTTGGTGGAGATCCCGGCAACACTTGATGGATACTCCGTAAAAAAAATAGGCGAGCGAGCCTTTGAGGGAAACACGGCACTTGCTGCCATTGTAATGCCAACAGGCGTTGAGGAGATCGACTGGTTTGCTTTTTACGATTGCAGTTCCCTACTTGATATCACAATTCCTACGACAGTTAAAAGTATTGGGCATGCCGTATTTGACGGATGTACACACGTGACAATCACTTGCCCAGCCGGTTCTTATGCTGAAAGTTATGCCAAAAGCTACGGCATTACTTACAGAAATCAATAACCCCAATAGATCCACATTCTGAAAACAAATGAAGCACAGTGTCAAAAGCACTGTGCTTCATTTTTTATCAAGAGAAATCAAATACTGCCTTTCCCTCTTTCAGGCACAGGGCAGCATCGAAGGGCTTGCCTGATTTTTTGGAAACAAAGCCCTTGATTTTTGAGGTTTTACCGTTTGAGAGTAACAGGCGCATATTCGCAGCAGAAATTACCCTACCGCAGATTGAGGTGTTGACGCGAAAATCGCATCCCTCCTTATAACCCGTGCAGCCGTAACTGAATTTGCCGCGGATCACGCGCTTACCGCATACGGGACAGTTCCCTACCTCCTCGCCAAACACACCGATCTCGGTATCCTCCTCAATGGATTGCTCCTTTTTGGCAAAGACCGCTTTCACCTCATCGGCGGCAAGCGCCACGCTCTGGTCAACAGACATTTCACCGCGAAATACTTTTTTCAGCGCCTTGCCCATTTCACTGGTGCGGAACTTATCCATACGGATCTCAAGCCGATCAAGGCTTTCTATTAGATATTCACCACCCGGCAAAATCGTGTAAACATCCTTATTGAGCGCAATGTATCCGCTTTTTCTGGCATTGTCGATAATGCCTGTTCGCGTTGCCTCAGTACCGAGCTCAAGGCCCTCAAATACAGCCTTATAATCCTCACTGTCATCGCTTCCCACTGCATCCTCAGCCGCCGCCTTTTCATCACGGAAGGGGTTTTTGAGATAGTTGTTGAGCGTTTCAATGGTATAGTGCTTTGGTGGCGTTGTTTCCTTTTCCTTGGGCGCGAAGGCAATATTCACCACATCACCCTTTGCAAGCTTGGGTAAGACCTTGTCCTTTTGCGTGGCATCGTCGTATTTCATCCAGCCGCGCTCTATAATAACAAGCCCCTTAAGCAAAAATTCCTCGATCTCCCCCACAGCAACAGTGATCTCTGTGCGCTCCGCCGTACACGGCTCGGCACAAAATACCGCGACAAAGCGGCGGAATACTGTGGCATACACCAAATTTTCACGCTCGGAAAGTTCACCCTTTTTCGGGATTTTATAAGTGGGCGTGAGAGCCGAGTGAGATTCGATCTTGCTATCGTCAAAGATCTTAGGACTATCCTTAAAGCACACAGCATAGCCGAGATTTTTGCACTGCGCAAGGATCTTGCGCATTTTATCCTTTTCAGCCGTGGCAAGATACTCCGAATTGGTACGGGGATAGGTGAGATATCCCTTTTCATAAAGTCCTTGGATAATGGCAAGGCTATCTGCCATAGACATTTTATACTTTTTTCCAAGCACGTTTTGGAGTTTGGAAAGCGAGTAAAGCTTGCCCGGCTGGAGAGTATCTTTCTTGCGCTTGACCGACTTGACCACGGCACCTGCCGCATTCATAGCGGCACAAAGCTCCGCTGCCTTTTCTCTGCCTTCTTTCGTGTCGTCAAGCTTTTGCTTGCTTGTCAGCTCCACGCGCTCGCCATTTGTTTCGGCATTGCTGTATGGCACGAGGTATTTTCCCGGCACAAAATTTCGAATTGCCATATCGCGGTCATAAACAGCACGAACAATGGGTGCGATCACGCGACCGACACGCAGTAAGGTGCCGCTTTTAATGGTAGCATACCGTGTAAGATTAACGCCGTAAAGCCAATCGATATAGGTGCGCGCAAGCCCCTCATTTGCAAGATTTTGATAGTTTTCAGCATCACCGAGATTTTGCAGTGCCTCGGCAACCGTTTCGGGCGTTTGATCGGGGAGCCACAGCCTTTTTTGCACCTTAGGTGTTTTAAGCGCGTGCTCAACGCAAAGGCGCACGATGATCTCTCCCTCACGGTCGGCATCACCTGCATTTACAATCACATCTACATCGGGGCGGTTACACAGCGCCACAATGGTTTGAAACTGCTTTTGAACGCCTGCATCTACGCTTTTTTTATCCTTATCGTGACGCAATTCAAAGCGAAATTTTGAAGGGATGCAAGGAAGATTATCAAGCGTCCAGCGGGCGCTTGGCTCTCCCCCCACATAGCTTTCAATATCAACAAGTGAAAAAAGATGACCGAATGCCCATGTGATGAGATACCCCTCGCCCTCCAAATACCCGTCGCGGCGAGCAAGCTTTCCAATACCTGCGGCAATATTTCTTGCCAAGCTCGGTTTTTCTGCAATAATAAGTATCATACGGTCACCTCCTTTTATCATTTATTTTATGCGCAGCTTGGCAATCTCCTCTTTATCAGGAGAAACGGTTGCGCTCCAATTGGTATGGTAAACCACATAACCGGGCTTTGCCCCGGGTGCCTTTTTGAGATTGCGCACGGTGGTGTAATCTACCTCCGTTAGGGGCGCACCCTCTGCCGCCGAAAAAATGGCGGCTATGGAAGCAGCCTCGGTAAAATCCTCGGCGGGCGGCTCCCCCTTGCCCTCAAGCAGCATCACCACGTGAGAGCCGGGCTTGTTTTTGGCATGAAACCAAAAGTCGGTTTTTGTAGCAATTTTATGTGTGATATATTCGTTTTGAAGGTTGTTTTTGCCGCAAAGCACACGGTATCCGCCCGTTGTACGATACTCGGCAAAGGCGGGTGCGGGTGTACCGCGCCCCTTACGCTCGGCAGCCTTCACGCGAGAGGCATATCCGCTTCTCGTCAATTCCTCGCGAATTTCCAAGAGATCGGTGGGGGTTTCAGCAGTTGAAAGTGCCGCATCTACCGTTGCAAGATATAAAAGCTCTGCCTCACCAAGTGCGATCTGACGTGTAAGCTCCACGCGTGCATTTTTGCTTTTGGTATATTTTTTATAATATCTCTGTGCGTTGGCAGTAGGGGAAAGACGCGCATCAAGTGCCACCTCTACTGTGCCAAAAGTGCCGTCATCACGGTAATCCTCATAATCCGTAAGGGTTACTTTCGTATCCCCTCGTTGCAGCATATAGCAATTGGCAACGATCAGATCGCCCATGCGCTTATACTCTTCACCCTTTTCACATTCCGCAAGCTCTGCACGCTGTAATTCCAATTTATGCGAGATACGGGTGCGCGCATTCGCAAGCAAGCGCAAAATATCCGTTGCGCGCTGCTTTACGCGTGCTTCCCTATCGCGTGTGCCAAACCACACGTCAAGCAAGGCACTGGGGCTTTGCATATCCCTGCGCTCCTTATATTGCAAAAGCGGCAAAAAGGCATATTCGCGCGGTGCGCCCTTCTCATCAAAAATAATGCAAGGAGAAAAATTCTTATTTTTCACATCCGAGAAAACACCTGAAAACACAGCAAAGAGCTCCGATGGATCGATCTCTGAAAGTGCGGTATCGGTTTCACCCGTCACACGATAAACGATCTCACGTGCGACGGTTGCGCTAACGCCAAGAAAGGTTGTCGTGATCCACCTATCGGCAGGGCGATCACCGCCCGCCGCATATGCAGACAAAAAAGCCTCAAGCGAGGTATGCAAGGGGTCAGTTTTTTGTTGGGGAGGCGGCAATTCATATCGCATACCGGGCAACACCTGCCGCAATGTGCTTGTGGTAAAATCCACAGGGCGCAGCACAGCAAATATCTTTCCCTCACCGTCGGTAAAGATAAGATTGCTGTATTTCCCCATCATCTCCGCCACAAGGCGCGATTTGGTGGGAAAGCCCATTTCATCGCGCGTGTCCCATTCCATAACGAGCACGCGCTCAAAGCCCTCCTGCCACACGCGGGAAAGTCGTGCACCCGAGAGCCTTTTGCGCAAAAGCATACAAAACTGCGGCGGATTTTGCGGGTTTTCCATGGGGATCTCTGTAAATCCCACGCGCGGATTGGCAGACCCTGCGTTTAAGAGCAACCGCTTTCCACCCGCAAAGGTGCGCATTTGAAGCACTATGGCATCATGCTCGGGCTGATAGATCTTTTCAATGGCGGCGCCAATCGCCACAGTCTTTAATTCTGCCGCGACTGCGGCAAGAAAGCCTGCATCAAATGCCATGTGAATGCTCCTTTCTGTTTTTTATTTTAAAAAATCACGCGCCAAAGAGTGCGGTATCTACCTCGTCAAGCGACGGGAAGATATAATCGGGACGGTCTTTTTCCTCTGCCCCCGCAACATCCTCCATATGAGTTTCGCCCGAAAGCACCAAAACAGCGGTAACGCCATGGCGCTTGCCAACTGCGATATCGGTATAAAGACGGTCGCCGAAAATGCACATTTGGTCACAGGTGTAACCCGTTGCCTCGCAGATCATTTCAATAGTTTCCTTATAGGGCTTACCGAAATACGTGGGAACCTTGCCCGTGGAAGCGGTGACAAATGCAGCAATAGCACCACTATCCGGAATAAAGCCTGTTTCGGTAGGACAGTTAAAATCGGGATGTGTGGAGAGATATTCCGCGCCGCCGCGCACAAGGCGGCAAGCGTTATCCAATTTCTCATAGGTCAGCGTGGTATCAAAGCTGGTTACCACGATATCGGCACGCTCCTCCTTGCCGGTAAGCATAGAAATGTTGTTTTCACGGAAATTTTCAACCAATTCATCCGTACCTACAAGATATACGCTTTTACCGGCGCGATGACGCTTTAGGTACTCAATGGTAACATCACCCGAGGTCATGATCTCCTCAGGTCTAGGAGAAAATCCAAGCTTTTCAAGCTTGTTTACATAATACGCGGTGGTGTGCGACGCGTTGTTGGTAAAGAAGAGCACCTTCTTGCCCGCAGCGCGCAAATTGTTGATAAAACGAATGGCGAACGGAAATACCTGAAAGCCAAGATAGATCGTGCCATCCATGTCAAAAATGTAGAGTTCCTTCTGCTTTAAAATGTCGATGTTAGGATTTTGAAAATTCATAGTAGTCCCCTTAATTTTTTTATACTTTATTATCATATCATACTCTTGATTTTTTTGCAAGGCTGTGTTACAATAAACAACAGAACAATTTTTAAGTAAAAGGAGGCATGCAAAAAATGGGAAAAGCCGTACTCGGTATTGATGTTGGCGGTAGCGCCACCAAAATCGTTGGATTTCGCGAGCACAATGGCAAGCGAGAGCTTATTGCCCCGCAAATCGTGCATGCAAATGACCCTCTGACATCGATCTACGGTGCATTTGGCAAATTTACAATGGAAAACGAACTGTCACTAGCCGATATCGAGCGTGTAATGATGACAGGCGTTGGCTCCACCTTTGCCGAAAAACCGCTTTATGAGGGGCTTGATTGCCGCGTGGTTCCTGAATTTTCCAGTGTTGGACGCGGTGGCCTATACCTTTCCGGCCTTGATGAAGCCATTGTTGTAAGCATGGGCACCGGCACGGCGCTGATCTATGCCAAAAAGCAAGAAAGCGGCGAAGTAAAGATCGACTATCTTGGCGGCACGGGTGTTGGTGGCGGCACGCTTTTGGGTCTTTCCCGCTTAATGCTGGGTGTGGATACCGTGGAACACATTGAGCAGTTAGCGGCACAGGGAAACCTTGCCAATATTGACCTGCGCATTGGCGACATGTCACACAAAAAACTGCATCCCGACATGAATCTTGAGTTAACTGCCTCCAACTTCGGCAAACTCAACGACCTTGCAAACAAAAATGACATTGCGCTTGGTATTACCAATATGGTAGGTGAAACGATTGGCATGCTTGCGGTATTTGCCGCGCGCAAGTATCATCTTAACCGTGTAGTTTTAACAGGCAATTTAACCACACTTGCACCGATCAGACGCGTATTTGAGATCCTGGAGAAAACCTTTGACATTCAATTTATTATTCCACCAAATGCGCAATACGGCACCGTGATCGGTGCGGCACTCGGCAAGATCTAAAAGAATATTTTATTTCATCAATAAAAAACCGATTTCTCCATTGCTTTGACAATGGAGAAATCGGTTTTTTGTGTAGAAGTTCTATCGGATTTTACTTTTTTCTAAACCCGGATCTGACAGATGAAGTAAAGCCAACAACAGACACCAAAACAGTGTTTGGTTCACCCGCGGCGTACACGCCTGTGGGATTGCTGACAGAATAAGGCACATAATTGGCTCCGGTCTCCGTGATATACACGGTATAGTTACAAATATCACTCAAAATAACATATTGAAGTGAGGGAACCTGATTGCAAATCTGATAGATCATAGTAGCGCTTCTCGTAATACTATCCTTAAAGGAATCGTAATCCGTAGGGAACCACGCGGAGTCAGGTGCAATCGTTCGATACAACGCCAACTCCGACCCAGAACCGATATGGTGCGCAACCTGTACCATATCACTCTTCAAATAACTTCCGTACATGTCACACATGTAGTAGCCGGAAGTGCTCTGCGCATCACCCAGCCAAATCATGGAAGTCGACTTGGATCCCGCAACAATACTTCCGTTCTGGGTCTGATGGATCGTCATGCGAATCACGGTTGAGGAGTCATTGTACTTATGCAGACGGTTGGGAAGTAGATCCTCGTGCGTGTACAGCACTTCGCATTCCACGTTGGCAAGCCAGAATTTTTGACCGGTATGGACCTTGATATATTCAAAGCCCTTTTCACCCTTAGAGTTGGTGGCCTTTGCGGAATATTCCGCCATACGATCGCGGAATGTAGTGTTAGCATCCTTATCAATATAAGCGCCGAAATATCCTTCGTCAGATGCGAAGTTGGCAATTACAGTATCAATTCTTACAGAGCCGTTCGTAGAATATTGGTTGATAAAGCGCGAAATTACACCAACGTGATCACCATGTCCGTGCGTGATGTACCATGCAGCGATACGAATAGGATGATTGATCGCATTCGGAGCATAACCGTGATTCTTTGTGTAAAGATCCACCAACACATCATAGATACGGTTTTGAATGATTATATCGGAAGCACCGCCATCGATCATGACAAAGGAGCCATCCGCCAAGGTAACAACGTATATCTGCCCTTTGCCTGTGTCAACATAGTTTGCTTTAATGGCAGTAATAGAGGAGATCGCAACATTTTCAAAGCTCTGCAGCGTCAACATCTCCTCAGGAAGCAATCCCGCTCTTTCGGTAGGACCAACGATCACTCGAATCGTCTTGTTGGTATTCGTGCTCGCATGCGCAAAAGCATTGTATGCTACGTACAGCATCATTCCCTTTTGCTCGTTCACGTAGGTGCGGAAAATGCTGGATTCTGCCGAATGACTGGTATAAAGCACGTAGCCTGCAGCGATAAGGTCGTTGCAATAAGCCTGATATGCATCTGCAGTAACGCCCTCACCGTTATAGGCATATTCAGTCAAGCCGCTATCTACATCAAGCGTTCCCGAAAGGGTAAGACCCTGAGGTTTCGGAAAATCGGTTACGATAAACGAGTTATCCACATTGGAGTAAATGCGCGAGAACTCCGTGGGAACAAAGATCTTCTTTGCCTCGCCCTCCACATACACAGAATCCTTCAGCATATCACTTAAAAGATCAAGCGCCTTCATCATCATGGTGTCATTATATGCAAAAGCAAAGATCTTTCCGTTTTTGGCGCCAATTCCATAGTCGACAACATCCATAACGGAAGAAAATTCCTTAACCTCCGCACGGTCTACAGATCCCACAAGGATCTCAACCCCACCGCTTGCGCTTTCGCTTTCGCTACGCATAAACATGCCGTTGCCGCGCACGTCGGAATAATTACCGATGCCCGCTTTCATATCTTTAATCTGCTTAACGACCTTATCTGCCTCGTTTAAATAAGCAGAATAAACAAAGCCGCTCTGATTGGTGATCTCAAGCATTTGCATATCCGAGACTACATTTTTTTCGACCTTGAGAGAGGAGATCTTCCCATCGACTGAAAGATACGTATCAACAAAGTAATCAAGCGCTTGCGACGTCAAGAAATTGGTCGTACCAACAATTACAAGCTTTTTGCCAACAATAGAGATGGCATAGCCGTGACCGTTGATTTCTTCAAGCACCTTTGCGGTTTCGGGGCGATTGGTATTACCCACAAGGATCTCGTAATCTGCCTCATCAGCAAGCTCTTGATCAAAGGCAACTCTTTTGGACTCAAGACTGCCATCGATCTTTCCTTTCAAAAGATCAACAAAGGATTTTACCTCCTTTGCCGCGGTAGATGACATATCCTTACCGTATATCACAGTATATCCCTTTGAAAAGTCGATAGCCTTTTTTCCGCAGGAGCTGAACAGTACTGCAGTAGATGCGATCATGCACAAGCAAAGCAGCAGGCTTAAAATTCTTTTTTTCATATAAGTACCTCCTAATTTTTTATGAAATTATGAACGATTAAATTTTGTCTTCAGGAATCCCGTATCTATATTTCTTGATACGACACCAAGGCTTACGGATTCACTGTTTTCTCCAACGTTGATCACACTTTTGGGATCAGCACCGTTTTTGGTGATCATAACGGTATAATTGCAAAAATCACTGACAACAACATACTGAAGCGATGATATATTGGTGCTGATTCGATACAATCCGCCGCCGTAAGAGCTTCTATCGGTAGGATACCACGCCCACGTAGGCGCGATCAACTCATAAAGTCTAAACTCCGATCCGCCGCCGGTGTGGTGTGCCACCTGCACCATATCACTTTGCAGGTAACTGCCGTACATAGCGCGCATGAAGGCACAGGATGCAGTTTGCGCATCACCAAGCCAAATAACAGAGGTCTTTGAGCCCTCGGTGATATTGCCGTTTTCGGTATGATGGAGTGTCATACGGATCACGGTTGAGGAATCATTATACACATGAAGGCGCTTGGGATACAGATCCTCATGCGTATACAGCACCTCACATTCTACATTAGCAAGCCAAAATCTTTGACCTGTGTGCACCTTGATGTATGTAAGCCCGGGCTCATGCCCCGGTGCCTTGTCGTACATCTTTGCAGAAAACGACGCAATATTATCTCGAACAAAGGTGTTTGCGCTCTTGTCAAGATAAACGTTGTAGTATCCCTCATCAGACGGGAAATTCGCGATCATGGTATCGATTGTTACCGGCGTGTTGCTGTAATTGAAGCAATAGGTATTGATAAAATCCACCATTGCCCCATAATGGTCGCCGTGGCTGTGGGTCACATACCATGCGGCAATACGAATGGGATCCTGCTCGGTGGGTCCATTGCCGTTATGTCCTCTTTTGTATAAATCAAGCAGTATTGCATAGATACGCTTGCTGATGACCGTATCGGAACTACAACCATCGATCACAATAAAGGATCCATCCTCAAGAGTGACGATATACATCTCACCCTTGCCGGAAAATGCATAATTTGCCTTAACAGCCGTAATGGCGGATGCCTGTCGTTTCGTAAAGGATTCCATAGACAGCATTTCTTCACTCAGCAAGCCCGATTTTTCAAGGTCGCCTACGATAATGCGAATGGCAGGCTTGTGAGCGGTGTTCTCTACCGTTGCTGATTGAAAGGCATTGTATGCGGCATACAGCATAATGTTGGCAGTTTTATTGACATAGGTGCGGAACACGCTGCCGGCAGCAGCATGCTCGGTATAGAGTGTGTAGCCTGCCCCCAAAAGATCCTTGCAATATGCCTCATAGGCAGCAAGATTGACACCCGCACCCTCATAATAATACTGATACGACCTGCTGTCCACGTCGATCGTGCCCGAAAGAGCTAAGCCTTGGGGGCGCGGAAAATCGGTAATGTAACTGTTTTTTCCGGTATCGGTATAAATACAGGTGAACTCCGCAGGAAAAAGGATCTGCTTTTTCCCTTCCTCTGACTTGCAAACCGAGTCCTTTAAAACATTTTTAAAAAGTGAAAACGCCTTTGCCATCATGGGGTCATTAAACGCGCAGATGACCAGCTTTCCGTTTTTCATACCTACTGCATAATCGGTAGAATCCATACCGGAAAGAATTGCTTTTGATTCTTCACGGTTTACAGTTCCCGCTAAAATTTCATGGCTTGCGGTCTTTGAATCTTTCAGCATCGCCATATCAGCTGCGGAAATATCACAAATAGAAGCAATGTCCTTTTTTGCCTGTTCAATTCCCTCGTTAACGTAATCGCCCTCGCCCCTCAAATAAGAGGAATAAATGAAGCTCCATTCCTCAGTGAGCTCAAGCATTATCATTTCTTCTACCAAGATTTCTTCTACTCTCAGCTTGGAAACAGTATCCTGCCCCATAAGATAAGCTTCGCTGAAGCGGTCAAGGGCAAGAGAGGTAAGCAAATTTGTCGTACCCACGATCACGATCTTGTGCCCTACAGCAGAGATCGCATAGCCGTGACCCTTGATCCGATTTAACACCTCTTGCGTTTCGGGGCGGTTGGTATTACCTACAAGGATCTCATATTTTTTCTCGCCCACAAGCTCGCTATCACGCTTGACCGACTTCACCTCAATATCCTTATCAGACTTTTTTTTCAAAGCGGCAGCAAAGGCTTGCACATCATCACAAGCAGCGTCAGACATATCAAATCCGTGCACCACAGTGTAATTTCTCGCAAAATATATCGTATCCTTTTGACAAGAGCTAAACAACACCACAAAAGATGCGAGCAAGGAAAGACACAGTAACAGGCTTAACAGTTTTGATTTCAATAAAAACCTCCAAAACATATCAGCAGTTAAAACAAAGTATGTTGGCATGTTATTATACCATTTTATTTCTTTTTTTTCAAGCAAAAAACAAACATTTTAACACGGAACACTTAAAATTCATCGTTTTAAACAAAAAAATGTATTATTTTTGCACTTTATGCCCATTATGGATTTTATGCATAACTTATTTTATATTTTAAAAGAGAAACTTCTTGACTAAATGTGCAAACAATGTTATAATGTTTTCAATATTTTCTTACTGTGAAAGGTCATTGTATTTATGAAATGGACTTCTCTTAATGAACTGCGCGAAAAGTATCTTTCTTTCTTTGAAAGCAAAGGACATTTGCGCTTGCCCTCCTATCCTCTCGTGCCCATCAACGACAAATCGTTGCTGCTTATCAACTCAGGCATGGCACCGATGAAAAAGTTTTTTACGGGTGAGGAGGAGCCCCCCCGCAACCGTGTCACCACCTGCCAAAAGTGTATCCGTACCCCCGACCTTGATCGCGTGGGTCACACGGCAAGACACGGCACATTCTTTGAAATGCTTGGCAACTTTTCGTTTGGCGATTACTTTAAGGAGCAAGCCATTTCATGGGCTTGGGAATTTCTTACCGAAACCTTAGAGATCCCCGGCGAGCTGCTTTGGCCCTCCATTTACGAAAACGATGAGGAAGCGTTTGAGATCTGGAACAAAAAGATCGGTGTTCCCGCCGAGCGCATTACCCGCCTTGGCAAGGCTGACAATTTCTGGGAGCACGGCTCCGGTCCCTGCGGCCCCTGCTCCGAGATCTACTTTGACCGCGGCATCAAATACGGCTGCGGCTCCGAGAATTGCCGCCCCGGCTGTGATTGCGACCGTTACATGGAGATCTGGAACAACGTATTTTCTCAGTTCAACAACGACGGCAACGGCAACTATACCGAGCTTGCGCAAAAGAACATTGATACCGGCATGGGTCTTGAGCGCCTTGCGTGTGTTCTGCAAGGTGTAGATAACATGTTTGAGGTCGACACCATCCGCAAGATTCTTGATACTGTTTGCAAGATCGCGGACAAGACCTACGGTGCTGATAAGGATAACGACATTTCGATCCGCGTTTGCACCGACCATATCAAGAGTGCCATGTTTATGATCGCAGACGGCGTTATTCCCTCCAATGAGGGACGCGGATACGTGCTGCGCCGCATCATTCGTCGCGCATGCCGCCACGGCAAGCTTTTGGGCATTGATCACGCCTTCCTGTGTGATCTTTGCCGCGTTGCCATTGGTGAAAACAAGGATGCATATCCCGAGCTTGCCGAAAAAGAGGCGTATATCCTCAAGGTGATCTCCATGGAGGAGGAGCGCTTCGACGCAACAATCGACGCAGGTCTTTCCATTCTTAGCACATACATGGATGCCGCCAAGAGCAGCGGCAAGACCGTGATTGCAGGCGAGGATGTGTTTAAGCTTTACGATACCTTTGGATTCCCGCTTGATCTGACCAAAGAGATCCTTGCAGAAAACGGACTTTCTGCTGACGACGAAACCTTTACCAAGCTCATGAAGGAGCAGCGCGAGCGCGCACGCGCCGCGCGCGGCAATATCAGCGGTTGGGACAACGCTGCTAAAAATCTGTTGTCCGACCTCCCCCAAACAAGCTTTTGCGGCTATGACAGCTTTTGCACCGAGGATGCCAAAGTCCTTGCCATTATTGTAGAGGGCGAAAACGGCACCGAGAGCGTGCAGGAGATCAGCGAGGGCGATTGCACCGTTGTGCTGGATAAAACCGTATTCTACGGCGAGGGCGGCGGTCAAACGGGTGATGGCGGCACACTTGCTTGCAAGGATGCCACGCTGCAGGTAAACGATACCAAGAAGACCGACGGCGTATATTTGCATCTTGCAACGGTAACGGGCGGTGTGCTTCGCGTTGGCGATGCTGTGTCCGCATGCGTTGATAAGGAAAAACGTCTTGCCACGGCACGCAACCACTCGGTAGCGCACCTGCTGCAAGCGGCACTGCGTGAGGTGCTGGGCAACCATGTTGAGCAGGCAGGGTCGCTTGTAGACCCCGAAAAATGCCGTTTTGACTTCACTCACTTTGCAGCACTTACCACTGAGGAGATCGCCAAGGTTGAAGCACTTGTAAATGCATATATTTTTGCAGGCGCACCGATCTCAATGACCGAAATGCCGCTTGAGGATGCCAAAAAGCTTGGCGCCACAGCACTCTTTGGCGAGAAATACGGCAAGATCGTTCGCGTGGTGCGTATGGGCGACTTCTCTATTGAATTCTGCGGTGGTACACACCTTGAGAACACCGCGCGCATCGGCCTTTTCAAGATTACATCCGAGAGCTCAGTTGCTGCCGG
The DNA here is from genome assembly GCA_017502975.1 of Clostridia bacterium. Classification (GTDB taxonomy): domain Bacteria; phylum Bacillota; class Clostridia; order Oscillospirales; family CAG-272; genus Firm-07. The sequence continues at coordinate 15,292 of JAFVTV010000037.1, forward strand.
CATTCGCCGCATTGAAGCAGTAACGGGCACGGGTGTGCTTTCCCTGCTTGCAGCGCGCGAAAGGCTGATTGCAGAAACTGCTGACGCGCTAAAGGCACAAAACGCACTTGACATTGCAAAGCGCGCGCACGCCGTACAGGACGAAATGCGCGAAATGCACCGCGAGCTGGATGCCCTGAATCAAAAGCTTGCCTCCTCGAAACTCGATGAGGTTCTTGCAAACTGTGTAGCAGTAGGCAATTGCCGTTTGGCAACCGCACGCTTTGACGGCATGCAGCCCGATGTAGCGCGCAGCCTTGCAGATGACATCAAAGCAAATCACGATGACATTGTTGCCGTGCTTGCCATTGCTGACGGCGCACGCATCAGCTTTATTGCCGTTGCAGGCAAAACTGCTGTTGCAAACGGTGCTCATGCAGGCAAATTGGTTGGCGCAGTTGCGGCTCTTACGGGCGGCAAGGGCGGCGGACGCCCCGACAATGCCATGGCGGGCGGTAAGGATGCCGCTAAGATTGACGAAGCACTTGCCTGTGCAAAAGACGTTTTGGCAGGTCAGCTTGGCTGATCCAATAAAATAGCAAGAAAGAGCAGACATGATCTCATGTCTGCTCTTTCTTTATAACTTAAAATTTACTTTTAATAATCGCCTCTGTTGCGGCGACCGCGATTGCGGAAGATGCTCATGATATTGTCGAAATCATCCTCGGAGATAGAGGAATCCTCGCCCTCAGAATCGTATTTCGGTGCATGAGAAGCGACAGGCTCAACCGCAGGCACAGCAGGCTGTGCGGGGGCTGCGGGCTGTGCGGGAATGGCAGGCTGTGCAGATGCCACAGGTGCTTCAACCACGGGTTCAGTTACCGCCTCGACAACAGGCGCTGCAACTGCCTGCTCCTGATTTTCAAAGCCGGTTGCGATAATGGTAATGCGCATTTCGTCGTCAAGCGCCTCATCGAAGGCAAGACCCCAAATGACATTTGCATCGGGATGCGCCTCGCGAGAGATCATAGAGGAAGCAAGATCCACCTCCTCAAGCCCCACATCGTGCGATGCGGTAATGCTGATCAAAATACCGCGTGCACCGTGGATAGAGGTTTCAAGAAGTGGGCTGGAGATTGCGGCGCGTGCGGCAAGCTCTGCCTTATCCGAGCCGGTGGCTCCGCCAACACCCATATGTGCGTAGCCCGCATTTTTCATGACCGAGGTAACGTCAGCAAAATCAAGATTGATAAAGCCGGGAACGTTGATAAGCTCAGAAATTCTCTGTACACCGCGGCGAAGCACGTCATCGGCGATCTCAAACGCATTACCGAGAGTGATGCGTGTGTCGGATACCTGCTTGAGCTTTTCATTGGGAATTACAACCAAAGAATCTACATATTGACGCAGCTCCTTGATGCCCTGCTCTGCCTGCTCCATACGGCGCTTGCCCTCAAAGCTGAAGGGCTTGGTTACGATACCGATGGTGAGAATGCCCATTTCGTGTGCAAGACGTGCAACGATGGGTGCGGCGCCCGTACCCGTGCCACCGCCCATGCCTGCTGTGACAAACACCATGTCGGCACCTGCAAGCATTTTCTTGATCTCGTCAATAGATTCCTCAGCAGCGCGCGCACCCACCTCGGGGTTAGCGCCTGCACCAAAGCCCTTGGTGATCTTTTCGCCAATCACCATTTGCACGGGCGCCTCGGACTTGCGCAATGCCTGACGGTCGGTATTTACCGTAACGAATTCCACACCGCGGATATTCGCCGCGATCATGCGGTTTACGGCATTGTTGCCGCCGCCACCGACACCGATCACTCGGATCACAACACCGCTTTCGCAGTTGTTATCGCGTTCAAACGTCATATATGTATCCTCCATTATCTTGACCGCGTGTATTGCCACGCATTTTTTACGTCATGGTTATTTACTTTATATTTTAATATACTTTCACTGTTTTTGCAAGATGTTTTTTTAATTATTTTTAAAAAACAAAAGACAAGCATAGACAAATAGCGGAGAAATTTACATTTCCCCGCTATTTTCTTGCTGTAAGCCGCATGATATCCTCAAGGATAGATCGATTGGCATCGGGGTGAGCAAATGCCTTAACTCGCCCTTCTATTTCCACGCGTCTGTCCTTGCTTTCAAGCAGATCAATTACTGTTTTTGTCAATCGATCTGCAATTTCATGCTCCTCTATGAGCACTGCCGCACCCTGACGGTCAAGTGCCTTGGCGTTTTTTAACTGATGATCGCCCGTTACATTTGGCGAGGGCACAAGCACCGCGGCACGCCCCGCCATCGCAATTTCACTGATGCTCATCGCCCCTGCGCGACAAATCACCACCGTTGCCTCGCGCATACGTTTCGGCATATCGGATATAAACGGCATGATCTCAAGTCGCTTATCCCCGGCAAGCCCGCGTGCCGCAAGCTCTCGCGAAAAGGGCTCCCATTCGCGCTTGCCCGTGGCATGCACGTGATACACGTTCTCCATATGGCTCGTTTGCTCCATCAGCTGCAGCACCGCCTCATTGATCGCAGGTGCGCCAAGACTTCCCCCAAAGGAAAGCACGATCCTTTTATGCGCCTGCTCTCGCTTCTCCTGCCTTTCCGCGCAAAAGCCGCGCGGCAGCGGATTGCCAACGGTAAGGCAGGAAGTTTTTTTAGGCAAATGCTCCCTTGCCGCATCAAACCCAAGCCACACGCGCGAAAGTTTTGGCGCAAGCATGCGCACGGCAAGCCCCGGCAGGGCGTTGGATTCGTGCACGGCAGTAGGAATGCCGCGCGAGATAGCGGCGGAAAGCGCAGGATAACAGGCGTAACTGCCCGTACCGATAACAATATCGGGGGTAAACGCATCTATGATCGCCTTAGCCCCCTTTACCGCTTTCCTTAACAAATGCACCGTACGAAAAGCAGCCATTGGATTTTTGCGCGAGAGTCCCACCACCGAAAGCGTGCGTATGGGATATCCTGCGTCCTTGACCAGTGTATTTTCCATACCGCCCTCGGTACCCACAAACAGGATCTCACACCCACTCACATTGCTTTTAAGCAGATCTGCAATGGCGATTGCAGGTGTGATATGTCCACCCGTGCCGCCGCAAGTGATCATAACTTTCATTTCTTTCTCCCCGTGCTATATCTTGATATCGAAAGCACGATCCCCATTTCAAAAATTTGTATAGCAAGAAAGGTACCGCCCGAGCTGAAAAAAGGCAAGGAAACGCCTGTGTTTGGCATGGAATTGGTTACAACGGCTATGTTAAGCGCCGCTTGCAGAGCAAGCTTTAACGAAATGCCAAACACGGCAAGTGAGGAGAATTTATCGGGCGCGTGTGAGGCGATATAAAAGCCGCGCAGCACCAAAAGCAAGAACAGCACGATCACACCAAGCGCCCCAAAAAAGCCAAGCTCCTCACAAATAACAGTAAAAATAAAATCGTTTTGCGGCTGTGACACATATCCGTGCTTTTGCAGTCCCTCACCAAATCCCTTACCGAATAGCCCACCCGATCCAATGGCATACAGCCCCTGCAAAGTCTGCCATGCGGCGCCAAGCGGATCGACCTCCTCTATATGTAGCCATGTATCTACACGTACCTGTGCATATGAGGAAACCAGCACCAAAAGCACGCCTGCCGCCCCCACCGCCGCCGCCATGATACCAAGATATTTCAGGCGTGTGCCGCCAAGAAACATAACGGTAACGCCGATCATACCGATGATCAAAAGCCCCGAAATATGCTTTTCAGCAGCCACCAGCAAGCAAACAGCACCCATCAGTGCCCCCGGCAAAAGCACGCCGTAAAGGAAGCTGCCGCCACGCGGCTTGGTGGATGTGATCTTATCCTCGTATTTCGTCATCACAAGCGCAAGCATCAAAATAAGAGCGAGCTTGGCAACCTCCGAGGGCTGGATGGTAAGCGGACCGATCACGAGCCAGCGCTGTGCGCCACCCCCTACCGTACCGATAAGGAGCACAAGTATCAAAAGCGATAGCGCCCCCGCATACAGCGCAACACCAAAGCCGCGCCAAAAATCAGGCGTTGTGCAAAGCACAAAGGGTGCTGTTACCGCAACTGAGAGGATTGCAAACAATATATAACGCTTAAGAAAGTACAGGCTGTCACCGTAAAATTGCGCACCGTATATCGCGCTTGCACTGTAAGACATGGCAGTACCAAAGGCAAGCATCAGTAACACAAGTCCAAGAAAGTAAAAATCAATACTACCCCTTTGCTGGCGGTCAGCGGGCGGCGCCTGCTCCACTCCCCCGAAGCGCACAAGGAATTCCTTCACTTTCTTCATGCGCTATCCTCCCCAAAGCATAAGTGCACAGCACAGTGCCGTAACGGCGGCGAATATGCAGACGATAGCATTTTCCGAAAGCCCGCGCTTTTCAAAATGGTGATGCAAGGGCGCCATTAAAAAAAGACGCTTGCCGTGCGTAGCCTTAAAATACAGCACCTGCAGCACTACGCTTGCCGCTTCTATCACATAAATACCGCCCATGCCAAGCACCGTTAAGGGGCGCGCCGTCATAAGCCCCACGCCGGCAACGAGCCCACCGAAAAAAAGTGATCCCGTATCCCCCATAAAAACCTTTGCCGGGTGATGATTAAACACCAAAAAGCCGATTGACATGCCAAGGAGCAGTACACCAAAAAGAGAAAATACGCCCTCCCCCACGGCACTGCCGTAAAGCAGAAAAAATGCGGCGAGCACTGCCACGGTTCCGCTAAGCAAGCCGTCAAGTCCGTCTGTAAGGTTTAGTGCGTTCACGACACCCGTTAAAAACAGGAGCGATAGCGGATAGTAAAAAAAGCCAAGCTCAAGCGACTTCTCCGTGAACGGAATATCAATTGCAGTATCAACAAATCCAAGATAGCGTGCCACAAATAAAAAGCAGGCGGCAACCGCAAGCTGTAAAAAATACTTTTGCGGAGCTGAAAGCCCTTGATTTTCCTTTTTTACCAGCTTTTTATAATCATCTATAAATCCAATTGCACCACAAAGCGTTGCAAATAATATAATAAGCACAATTGAAGTAAGCCGTTCCTGCTCACCATGCCGAAGCAGCAGTAAGGCATAAAGCAAAAACACGGTGAGCAGCGCCATAATAAAGCTAAGTCCGCCCATGGTTGGTGTGCCCTCTTTTGCCATGTGCCACACGGGCCCAATCTTCAGGATCGGCTGCCCCGCACGGTAGCGACGCAGCACGGGGATCAGAACACTTGCATAGATCATTGTAAAGAGCAGCACCGCCATAAAAAGTGCTGTATATGTGAGAATATCCTCGGTTTTCATAGTTCCCTCCCAAGCACCTCGATCACACGCTCCAAAGCTGTTTTTCGACTTGCCTTAAACAAGACTGTAGCCCCACGCGGCACCACCCTCAGCAGCTCTGCCACAAGCTCCTGCTCGCCGCCAAAAGGAAAGGCATGCACACGCTGCGGTGGCATACCGCCCCGCAAAGCCCCCTTTGCCATGACCTCGCTGTAATTGCCGTAAGTAAATAGCTCTGAAATGCCGCTGTGTGCGGCACACTCTCCCACTGCATCGTGCAGTGTGTCGGCAAGCATGCCAAGCTCCCCCATATCCCCGAGAACTGCAGCACACGCTCCTTTGCTAAGATAAGCAAGCGTTTCGAGTGCCGTAACCATTGCCTCGGGAGAAGCATTATAGGTGTCATCGATCACGTGCATGCCTGCAATTTGTAGCATTTTCATGCGCGGTGTGTGCTGTGCAGCCTGTAAAAGCCCTGACCTGACCGCCTCATCGGATAACCCGAAAAGGATGCCCACAGCGCCACCGATTGCAAGACATGACATGCCAATACTACCGGGAATATGCCATTTTAGCCCCGTTATACTGCGCTCACCGTGCCAAAGATCGGCACACACACCTTTTTTGCCGTTGATAATATTTTTCAGTTGAAAATCCGCACCCTCGCCAGCCCCAACACGCATCATGCGTGAGTGTACCCCCAAGCACGCATCATGGGGGATGCTGTCGGCAAGCAAAAAAATATCTTCGCCGCGTTGCCCTACGGCAAGCTTTAGCTTCTCTTGAAGCAGCTCTTTTGCATCAGCAAAATGACCGATATGCGCTGAGCCCACATTGGTAAGAACGGCAAGTTCGGGGGCAAGCATCTTTGCAAGAGGCTCCATTTCCCCCGCGTGATTGATGCCCACCTCCAAAACAAAATAGTCGGCATCCTCCATTTGAAGCAAAGAAAGCGGCATGCCTACGGTACTGTTAAAATTCCCTTCGCTTTTTCTCACCGTTCCCGCTTTTAAAAGCAACGATGCTATGATCTCCTTAACAGTCGTTTTTCCCGTGCTGCCGCTTACCGCCACCACCCTTGCTTTAGTAAGCCGTCGACGCATCCCTGCCGCCATAAGCAGTGCCCTTTCTATATTTTGCACGCGCAATACCCAATGGTTGCCCCCTAGAGGCGGCAGCTCCTGCTCGGTCAGCACGGCGGCGGCACCTCGTGACAGCGCCTCGGCAACAAAATCATTACCGCTATATCGCGCACCGCTAAGGGCTACAAACAGATCTCCCGCCTGCAATTCCTTGGTGTGCGTTGCAATACCGCTAATTTTCACGGGCGGCGTGCCCATGGCAACGGGTATTGAGCCAAGCGCCGCCGAAAGCGCACCAACCTCCTGCATAAGGGTAGCCAACGAGATCCTCATAGTGATCGCTCCTCTACCTTTTTTGCCATGCACGCGGCAACGATCTCTCTTTCAGAAAACGGCAGGCGATAGCGCCCCTTTATTTCATATTCCTCGTGCCCCTTGCCCGCAAGCAGCAAAATATCGCCCCGTACCGCAGTATCCACAGCAAATGCGATCGCTTCTCGCCGATCTGCAATTATTTTATACGGTTTTTCCTTATCTATACCCTTTAAAATATCTGCAATGATCGCGTTTGGATCCTCACCGCGGGCATTATCCGACGTAACGATCGTAAGATCGGCAAGCCGCGAGGCTATTCTGCCCATTTTACGGCGCTTGGTACGGTCGCGATTGCCGCCACAGCCAAACAGTAAAATAATGCGCTGATCGGCACGTCGAAACCTCCGCACGGTAAGCAGCAGCTTTTCGAGTGCATCAGGCGTGTGCGCATAATCAAGAAAAACGCTGATACCAAGCGTGTTTTCCCCTACACGCTCCATACGCCCCCGCACGCCGCCAAACGCGGCAAGGGCGCTTTTTACCGTTTCACCGTCAATGCCAAGAGAAAGCGCTGTCATAGCGGCAAGTGCCGCATTTTCTACACTGAAATCCCCCGGCACAGGCAAAAAAATATCAAGCGTGCCGTGCGCCCCCTCAAGTGAAAAGGAAACACCGCTGTCACCGTTTGCCACAACAGAGCGCACGTTGCTTCTGCCAACTGTAAAAAAGGGCACCTCAAGGCTATCGGCAAGCCGCTGTCCATAGGGTCCAAACAAGGAGATCACACCCATGTCACATTGCGCAAAGAGTTTTCTTTTTTCAAGATAATACGTCATCATATCGCCATGCAGATCAAGATGATCTGGCGTTAGATTGGTAAAAACGGCGCGCGCAAACCGAAGCGGCGCGGTTTTTTCAAAAAAGAGCGCGTGTGAGGTCACCTCCATTACAACAAACGAAGCACCCATACGCCGCATTTCGGCAAGCAGGCGGTAAAGCTCCGCGGGATCGGGCGTGGTAAGATTAGCAAGCTTATCTGCATTTTTTGCCACCAACACTTCCCCACAGCAAGTGGCATTTACAGTACCGATCATACCGCACTTGTGCCCTGCCGCCTCAAGCACAGACACAAGCATGGCGGCCGTTGAGGTTTTTCCATTTGTGCCCGTGATACCAATAAGCGTAAGATCACGGGCAGGATGACCGTACCACGCATCAAACAGCCGTGCCAAAGCTTGGCGAGCATTTTCAACCACAAGCATGGAAACACCCATTGCGCGCCGTTCCCCAACCACAAAGGCAGCCCCCCTTGACAGCGCCTCTCCGATATGTAAAAAGCCGTCTTGTGAAAGCCCTTTGATTGCAACGAACAGATCACCGCGCTTAACGCGCCTGGAATCTGACGTAATACCACAGATTTCAATACCATTATCCTTTTCCTCGGCACAATACCCTGCCGAAGAAAGCAAATCCTTTAGTAGCATGCCTGCCTCCTATTCTTTCTTTTGATCATACGGGAAATAAACTGTAATGGCAGTGCCAAGTGGCAATACCGTACCCGCTGCCGGATACTGCGCGGAAACGGTCTTATCCACCTTAAAATAATCCTTTGCGCCTTCTATCGTGATATTAAAGCCACTGTTGAGCAAAAGCTGATTTGCCGCACTCGCGGTAAGACCCACTACGTTTGGTACTGCTGCCTCAAGGCTTTGTTTTGACTCACCCAGCGTGAGCACCAACGAGGCGCCCTCCTGCAGAACCTTACTGCCTGCGGCGGGAAGCTGTGCTGTGACGGTATCTCCCTCACCTACAAACTGATAGGAAAAGCCAAGTTCCGAAAGTGTTTTTTCCGCCTTGGAAACACTGTAACCCGTACAGTCGGGCACGGTAACGGTAAGATTTTCACGCTCCTGTTCGGTGTAAACAGGCTCAACGCCAAGGTAAGGCAAGACCGCTTCAAATACGTTGCCCACATAAGGCGCTGCCACCGCGCTACCGTATTTCACGGCACAGGTCGGCTCATCAACAACAATGATCACCGCAATTTCGGGATCATCAGCCGGCGCAAAGCCCACGCAAGAGCCGATACGGGCGCTCTTGTCATCGCCTATCTTTTCCGAGGTGCCTGTTTTTGCCGCCACGCGGTAGCCTGCCACATAGGCATTTTTAGCGCCACCCTCGCCCGAAACGCCGCCCTCCAGGATCTCGGCGATCGTATTTGCCGTTTCTTCACTGATGACACGTCTTTTTACTTTAGTTTCATGGCGGTAGACCTCATTTCCGTCAGCATCGGTAATGCTTTCCACCACATAAGGTGTTAGCAGCTCACCACCGTTGGCAATGGCAGAGATCGCCGTGATCATTTGCAGGATCGACACCTTAAAGTTCTGTCCAAACGACGCTGTTGCAAGATCAAGCTCGGTAAAATTTGATTCGGCATGAAAAATAGAATTCCCCTCACCCGGCAGATCAATGCCTGTTTTTTCAAGCATGCCAAAAGAGCTGACGTACTGATAAAAGCAGGTAGTGCCAATGCGCGCCGAGATAGTCATCATGACGGGATTACAGGAATTTTGCAGTCCCTCAGTAAAGGTAAGACTACCGTGCCCGCCCACCTTATGACAGTGGATCAAGCGATCTGCCACGGCAAGCGCCCCACTGCAAAAAAAGCGCTCCTCAAGATCGGTAACCGCACCCTCTTCAAGCACCATCGAGCAGGTAAGCGCCTTAAAGGTAGAGCCCGGCATATAGATTTCGGTTACCGCCTTATTTGACCAACTCTCAAGCAGCAGTGCGTTTTTGCTTTTGGTATATTCCTCGGTACCTTCCCTTAGCCCCAAAGCCTTTAGCTCCGCCTCGGCATACTCGTTTAAAGTAAAGGGATCATTCAGATCAAATGTGGGAGCCGTTGCCATGGCAAGGATCGCGCCCGTGTTGACGTTCATTACTATACCGCACACACGGTTGGCTGCACCGCTTTCGATCATTGTTTTTTCAAGTTGGTTCTCAAGTACCGACTGCACATAAGCATCAATGGTGGTATGAAGTGTGCCGCCGTCGGTTGCGGGCACATATGCCTCATAGTTATTGGGAAGTTGGTTACCCGTGGAATCTCTTGCCGTAATATACGAGCCCGCTACCCCCGCCAAAACCGTATTATATTGCAGTTCAAGCCCGTAAAGCCCCTGCCCATCACTGCCTGTAAAGCCAAGCACCTGTGCGGCAAGGCTTTCGTATGGATAATAACGGTCACTGACGGCTTCCACGGCGATCATGTCATGAAAGCCATGCTCGCCAATAAATTGCAGCACCGCATTGGCAGTTGCGGTATCGGCTTCCTTGACCACGGTGCGGATGAGTTCCCCTTTGTGAGAAATGTGCTCGTGCACCTTTTCCTCGCTTACCCCCTCCAATAAGGAGGAAAGCCCTGCCGCAATGGTATTGGCAACGCCCTCCTGCGCCTTTGCTATGACGCTGGGATAAATTGAGATACGGTAAACCGTACGGTTGGTTGCCAGCACGCGTCCTGCGGCATCCAGAATCTCTCCCCGTGCCGCACGCACGGGTGATTCGGTGGTTAATTGATCGACCACCTTTTTTTGATAGCGCTCAAAATCCAAAAACTGAATCAAAAAAATGCGCACCGCCAAAAACAAAAACACCGCAAGCAAAAATGCTGCCACCACTGAGGAGCGCTTTAGCGTTTTGATGGAAAGCCCCGTTTTTTTCATTTTTATCCCCTTTAAATAAAAAAATCCACATCAAGAAAGAATGGGCGCCAAGATCCGCTACAAACGGATCTCAGCGCCCAAGATGGCGACCGTTGCCGCGCATCTTTATTCTATTCTTGATATGGAATTTTTAGACCTTTTACCAAAGATATGCAAGTGCACGCAAAAATGCCTCAATACCATTGTGCTCTTGCTCAACCTGATAGACCTCTGTTACATTCTCGTTGGCACAGGCAAGATAAGCCGCTGAAGTGCCTTTTGCTTCCCCCCCATCATCCAGCAAGGAAACAGTTTGCATCTGCTCGCTTTGTGCGAGCTGAAGTTCAGTTGCCGCAACATCTGCCTCGCTGCGCTCAAGCATAACACCTGAAGCACCAAGCAGCGCAACAGACAAAACCAACATAAAAGCAAACATCATGTTTACCAGCACCATATGTGCCCTTGAAAAGCGCACACGGCAATTGAGTGCCATACCGCCCTCGCGTGCCTTTTCGCTTCTTTGCTTTTTGGCAATCTCACCGCTCTTTTCTGCCTTTTTTGCGGCATTGGAAAGCGCCTGGCGCATCGCACCGATACGGTCACTGCCGCCATAGCGGCTATTGAAATAATCTACAAGATCACCCGCGGTAAGACTAACGCCACCATCGGGCTCATTGTTTAAATAATAAAACTCTGCAATATTTGAAGTGGGAGTATGATCAACGGCTCTTCCCCGAAGCGCCTTTTGCGTGCGATCATGGTAACGGCTGCGCAGTGCTTCGAATTGTTGCTTATAATCATCTTGGAAATATACCTTATCGTACACCTGTGCTTGGTTCATGATGCAGCCTCCTTTTCTTTGATTTCTTTCCTTTACACAGTTTAAAGTTTTTCGGCTATGCGGAGTTTGGCGCTACGTGAGCGCGGATTTTCCGCAAGCTCGGCTTCACTCGGCAAAATTGGTTTTTTGGTGATCACCTTTACCGTCGGTTGATTGCCGCAAACGCAGATCGGCAAGCTCTTGGGGCATTTGCAGCCCTCAGCAAGCTCAGCAAAGGTTTGCTTTACAATGCGATCTTCAAGCGAATGGAAGGTGATAACTGCCAACCGTCCACCCTTATTCATGCGTGAAATTGCACTTTTCAGCGCGGGGACAATGGCATCGAGTTCTCCGTTTACCTCAATGCGTATTGCCTGGAAGGAACGCTTAGCGGGGTGATGCCCGCCCTCACGTGCTGCCGCCGGCATTGCACTCTTAATGAGCTCGGATAACTCACGCGTGGTTGCAATCGGCGCTTGGGCTCTTTGCTCCACGATCTTTTTGGCGATACGGGCAGAAAACTTTTCCTCACCGTAGGTGAAAAGAATACGCTTTAGCTCCTCTTCCGAATAGGTGTTTACCACCGTATATGCAGTTTTTTCCGAGCGGCGATCCATTCGCATATCAAGCGGTGCATCCGCTTGGTAGGAAAAGCCGCGCTCAGCGGTGTCAAGCTGATGAGAGGAAACGCCAAGATCAAGGAGCATACCGTCGATCTTATCAATTCCAAGTGCATCAAGCACGCTTGCCACCTCGGAAAAATTACTGCGATATACGGTTGCGCGCTCTGAAAAGGGGGAAAGTCGCGCTGTGGCGGCGGCGATTGCCGCCGCATCACGGTCAATGGCAATTAATTTTCCGTTTTTTAAGTGCTTTGCAATATGGAAGGAATGTCCACCACCGCCTGCGGTGCCGTCAACATAAATGCCGTTCTCGCGAATGGCAAGCCCTTCGATACATTCATCAAGTAATACTGAACGGTGAGAAAACTCCTGTGACATATCAAAGCCCGCTTTCCTCAAGCGCGCGACGGATAGCATCTACATCTATGCTCGATACGCGTGCGTCGTAATTTTGCTCTGACCAGATCTCACCGAAATCACCGCATCCAACGATCACAAGGCTGCGATTGCTTCCCTCCTCTGCCTTAGGCGTAATGCCTGCAAATTCAAGAAGGCCGTTGGGGATCAGTACGCGCCCAAGAGAATCGGGCGTTACCTGTGCCGCATCACGGTAAAGAAACCAAAAGGTATCCTCCGCAACCTTACGCGGTAGCTTTTTCAGCGGCTCAATATATTCCTTCCACGCAGTGGCGGAATAAAAGCGAAGGCAGTTGCCGCGCACGCTGCGCACGATCATAAAATCCTCACCAAGCTCATCGCGCAGCTTTGCGGGAACGGAAACGCGATTTTTTGCATCAAGTGAATGACGATATTCGCCGGATAACATATTTGCGTTCCTCCTTCCCTTTTTGCGGTTTGGGCTTAACATTTTATAACATTTTGCCCCATTTCTTGCCACTTGACTATATTATAAGATGTTTTTCACCCTTTTGTCAACCCCTAAAAATAAATTTTTTTGCGTTTTTTTCATTTTTTTGCAAAAATATTGAAATTTTTATGAAAAATGTGTAAGCGGGTCTGTATCCTGCAGAAATTTCTACAAAAAACCGCCCCTTCCACTGTTTTACCAGCAGAAAAGGCGGTTTTCTTTTATTACATATTTTAAACACTGAAAGCAAGATTGCACTTGGTTTTATCCCCTGCAGCATTTCCCCTGCCATGTGTTTTCGGCAAAAAGCTTTTTATCAATGTCATTCAAAACGGTAAGTTTTTCCGTGCTCCAAAGAGGTGCCAAAAGTGTGGAAAGAGGTGCATCGCCCGTCAGACGTCCTATCACGATATCGGGTGGGATCAGCTCAAGGCAGCGCACGACAAGTTCAACATATTCCTCTCGCGCAAGAGGGGTGTACTCGCCCGCAAGATATTGCTTTGCAAGCGGCGCATCTGATACTACATAAAGAAGATGCAGCTTGATCTCATCGGGATGCAGCGCCGCCACGCGGCGCACGGTATCGAGCATCATTTCATGCGTTTCGTTTGGCAACCCCAAGATCAGATGCACGCCGATACGTATGCGCGGCGCACGCGCACGTATCCTCTTGTAGGCTATAAGAAATTTCTCAAAGGTATGCCCACGATTGATCAGCGCGGCTGTTCTGTCGTGCACGGTCTGAAGCCCGAGTTCAAGGGTAAGGACGGTGCGCTCCGACAACTCCTTAAGATAAGCAAGCACTTCCTCCGGCAAGCAATCGGCGCGCGTGGCAATATTAAGCCCCACGGCATCGGGAAGCGTCAGCGCCTCCTCAAAGAGTGCCCGTAATTTTTCAAGGGGTGCGTAGGTGTTGGTATGTGCTTGAAAATACGGAATGTAGCCTGTAATATCCCATTTGCGCTGCATCACCTCGCGTTGCGCGCGATATTGCTCCGTGACGGAAAGCGTTGCGGGCGCTGTAAAATGGCCGCTTCCGTTCCCCCCGCAATAAATGCACCCACCCATACCGCACGTGCCGTCAATGTTTGGGCAGGTAAAGCCGCCGTCAAGCGTTAGTTTGGCAACCTTGCCGCCAAACGCGTGGCGCAAATAGTAGTCGTAGGTATGGTATCTTTTATTGCTGTCGGAATACAGAAACGGATTTGTCTTGGCTTGCGTTTGTTTATTTGTCATTGCTCTTTTTCCTATGTTATGGGATAAGACTGAAAACCGTTCAAGTGATTGAACGGTTTTCAGTGTGTTTTTATTTCTTGTTCTTGGGCTTCTTGATCTTATTGAGCTTACGGTTCATCTTGAGCAGCTCCTCTTTGGTAAAGGAGATGTTTGCCATTGCCACCATAGTAGTCAAGCGCAGCACGGTGAAGCCGCCCATCATTTCCATGATACCACCCGACTTAAAGTCGATGTCAAAGCCACCCGACTTTTTGCCGTCCTTTTCATCCTTCTTGCTTTGGTTCATCTTCTTATAAAGCTTAAGCCCAAGACCGTAGAACCAAAGCTTACCGCGCTTCGATTTCATGATGTCAGCAAGCTTGTCGTTAAGAGAAAAGCGGCCCTCGGGCGCCTCCACGTCAAACCAGTTGAGCACGGCGCCCTTTTCAACAAGAACGTAATCCATGTTCATCTCGTCAACCTTGCGGATCACACCCTCGTCGGTGTATTCCCCTGCTTTAGCCACGATCTTGGTTTCGCCCTCGTTTTTAACGTCAAAATAGAAGAAGTGATCGGGTGCTTCCTTCACGCCAATGCTCTCGCCGTTAACAAAAAGTTCAACGGCAGGCAGATTGGAGTAAACGGTAACCTTAGTGACATCCTCAACGCGGTCAATATATCTCTTGCCGCAAAGGTGTACGAAGGGCGCCTCCTCGGGAGAACGAAGCCATGCCTTGTAAGCATAGAAGGAATCCTTCTTATACTTACGATCCATTGTGATAAGACCCTTGTGGTTCTGACCGTTCTCACCGCCCTCGGCTCTTGCGTCTGCACCGAAGTCAAACATATTCCATACATGGGTTGCCCACATGTATTTTCTTGTAAAGAGCTGCTTAATGAGCTCCTCATGGTAGTAGGCCTGATATTCCTCGGTATAGTCACCCTGACGGGGATCGGAGGTGTGCCAATTCAGTGCCTCACAGCCATACTCCGAGCAACCGATCGGAATGGTGGGGTGCATTGCGTGGAACTTATCAAACCAAGGGCCATTCATCGTCGTGTCGCCACCGTACCAACCGAAATAGTGATTGTAGGATACAACGTCAGGGATCTGAAGATACGGGTCGTCCATCTTACACATGGAAACTGCCGCGATGGTAGTCTTACGTGTCTTGTCCATCTCGTGAACAAGGTCGTTAAGAATACGGTGATTTTCAAGGAGATCCTCATCAGAGCCCGCAATCGAGATCTCGTTAGAAAGACCCCAAACAACGATCGAGGGATGGTTGTAGTTCTGAACAATCAGTTCCTTCATCTGGGAGATCGTGTTCTCACGGCCGCCCGGCATATGTCTTGAAATATAAGGGATCTCAGCCCAAATGACAAGACCTCTTTCATCACACAGATCGTAAAAATACTGATCGTGCTGGTAATGTGCCAAACGAATGGTGGTTGCACCCATCTCACAGATCAGGTCCATATCCTCCTTGTGATGCTCGGGGAGCAACGCGTTACCAATGCCAAGGCGATCCTGGTGACGGGATACACCGCGCAAGGGGTACTCCTCCCCGTTGAGGATAAAGCCATTATCGGGATCGATCTGAAAGGTGCGGCAGCCAAAGCGCGTGTAAACACTGTCAATGACAGTGTCACCCTCCTTAAGTTCTACCTCACAGCAGTAAAGATAGGGGTCCTTGAGGCCGTGCCACAAATGAACGTCTGCAATATCAAGAGCTGTCTTGGTATCAGCGGTGGTCGCAGTGGAAACAACGTTTTCCTCTTTGTCGTAAAGCGTATAGGTAAGGGTCTGCCCTTCCTTCATATTTGTAAGGTACACCTCAACCCCAACCTTTGCGTCCTTACCTACGATCTCGGGCGTTACCTTGATGCCGGGTCCACCGTAATAGCTGAGATCAAAGTGCGATTCCGCAACGCAAATGAGGTTGACGTCACGGTAAATACCGCCGTAAAAGGTGAAATCCGCCATTTGCGGGTAAACGGTTTCGTTGGGCGCGTTATCCACGGCAATAACAAGCAGGTTCTCCTCGGTGAGCGCGTCAGTCAGATCCACGCGCCAAGTAGAATAGCCGCCGTCATGATGTGCAAGCGCCTTGCCGTTTACATACACATCGGCAGAGGAGTTTGCGCCGCGGATCTCAAGAAAATATTTTGCCGCCGCAGGCAGGTCAGCCTTCTTCAGTGTTTTTTTGTAAAGGCAGGTGCCGCGGAAGTAGTCATTGCCACCATCCTGACCGTCAGTGGCGTTCCAGGAATGGGGGAGATTGACAGCCTCACCGCCCTGTGCCGAAATATTGCTCTCATCTTTGATAAAGAGCCAATCCTTGTTAAGATTAAGAACATTTCTCATATCGTTTCTCCTTTATTTGGGGTAGATTTCTCAAAAAGACGTCTGACCTTGAAGCCAGACGTCTTAAAGCGTCAAGGAATTATTCCTCAGCGGATTTTCTTGCAGCAAGCTCCGCATTCATTTGCGTCAGTGTCTTCTTGTCAAGATTGTAGATAACGGAAAGGCCCACAAATTGAAGCACTGCGCTAAAGAGGTAAAGACCTGCTACAAGCCAGCACATATTGTGCGCGGTTTCGGCACTCTGGCCGATGGTGCCGAGCTTGGAAACGTAACCGAGCGCGCCCATCAAAAGCAGTACCACAGAGGGGCCGATGCCCTGCGCGAGCTTACGGAAGAAGGAGTGCAGAGAGTAAACCGTTCCCTCCTCACGCGTACCAAACTTCCATTCGTTATAGTCAATCGCATCGCCCATCATTGCCCAGGATACACAGGTGTAAACACCCATGCCAACACCGTAAACAACAAGACCGAGCAGGTAAACGACGAGTGCCAGTATTGTAGATTTAATAAGGGGGAAGATCAGCATAATGCCGCCGCCGATGAGCGACACAACAGTACCAAACACGGAAGCCTCTTTTTTACCGTATTTTTCAACGATCTTCGTGATGAAGGGCATAAACAGGAACATCGGCAAAAATCCGATCATCTGTACAAGACCCGAAAGCGAAGCCATGTTGAAATACGTGGCGAACATAATGGTGTTCGCGGTGGTAGCGGCATTCATACCAAGGAACATACCCATAGCGGCAAGCGTTGCGCCAACGGCAGGGCGGTTTCTCATAAATTTGCCAAAGGCCGCAAACACGTTAAATTTCTCGCGCTTTTCAGTCGTCTTTACAGAGCTTTCATCCACACGAACGGTAATGTTTTTCAACATAAACATAAATGCGAGGAAGCCGAGCACACCCATAATAAGAGCTGCAAAGAACACACGCTCGCCAAGCAGGATCTCCACCTGCTTGCCTGTGGTGGGGCTGAGCACCTTATCACCAATCTGATAAGGCAGACCCGTTTCGGGGTTGGTGAGGAACTGTGCCCTATCCACGCCCTCGGGGATCTCAATGCGGTCAAGGAAGGAGGAGGTGCCATCGTAGGTCACCTTTTTCCAAATCAGCATCGGCAGCAAAACACTGGGCAGAATGTTACCGATCATAGAGCCGATCGAGCGCCAGGTAGAGAGTTGTGCGCGCTGACCAATGTCATCGGTCACGATAGAAAGCATAGAGCCGTAGGGCACGTTTGCGATCGTATAAAAGGCATCCCAAACAATGTAGCCGATAATAAAGAGCATTGCCTTTATAATCTTGGGCGCATTCGGGAAAGGCAGGAAGACTGCCGCACCGCCGATAAGAAGCCCGCACGCACCGATAAAGATATAGGTCTTGAACTTACCGTTGCGGTAGTTTCTCTTATCGTTGTCAATCAGCGTGCCAATAAGGGGGTCGTTGATGGCGTCCCAAATCTGCACCACAAGAAGCAGTGCGGAGAGCAAGCCTGTTTCCAGCATCATGAAAACCAGCCAGAAGGTTTGCACAGTACCCTTCAGAGAAAAGCTCATGTTACAGCCGAGGTCGCCTGCGGCATATGCTACCTTGTCCCGTATTCCAAACAAGGGCTTGCCGTTTTGATCAAGTTGTCTTTCCTTTTTCATACGTTTTCCTCTTTCTTTATATTTAATTTTTAAAATATTATTAAAAAATATAAAAAATATAAATTAGATATTGAAATTTTCAAAAAATGTGCTAAAATATATTAAGGCAACAAAGGAACACGGCCTCTATTTCTACTATAAAGTATTTCGCAAAACTTCGTGAGTATTATTTTAATTTATTTTTGTATTTTTTTCATCTATTTGTACTTTTTCCTGTTGTAATTATACAAAAACTGTGTTATAGTAGTATTGGCGGTTAGGGAAATTGCAACATTTTCCAAATTTGCTCTTCCCTGCCGAAATGTTTTTTTGATGAGGTGTGCATATGTTTTATGAAAACGAACTGCAATTCCTTTGCGACACCTTTCAGAAGTGCCACGTAAAAACAGCGATTTTACCCTCTGAGGAATTGCGGAGTTCGCTCACGCACACCGACCTTGGCACGCTTTTTGGCAAGGCTACGCCCGATCGCGTCTTTATATCGAGCGCCGTCGAAAACATTTCCCCCCGCACGATGTATAAGTTAACCGATTACTTTCAACTTTGCTATATTTATTTTCTGTTGCCCGATTTTCCAAGATCGACCGTTTTGCTGATCGGCCCTTATCTCCCGTCAACCCCCTCTCCCGGTGCGGTGCTTGAGATCGGAGAGCAAAACGGTGTATCCCCGAAAAGTCAACGCTATCTTGATGAGTATTTTGCAGGATTGCCCATTCTTAAGCAAAACAGTCACCTGTTTCTTATGCTAAACACTTTTTGCGAGCGGATATGGAAGAATCCTTCCTTTTCTATAGTAGACGTAAACAACGAGCATCAATCGCCTGCCTCACCCATAAGCGAATCTTCCCACAGCGATAATTTTGATGATGTTTTGGTAAGCATGAAGGCTATGGAAAACCGTTACAGCTTTGAAAACGAGTTGATGCGAGCAGTCACCCTCGGGCAAATCCACAAGGAGAGCATGCTACAGGCCACCTTTTCCGATCATTTTTTTGAAAAGCGCACACCCGACCCGTTGCGCAATGCAAAAAATTACAGCATTATTATGAACACGCTGCTGCGCAAGGCGGCAGAAGCCGGGGGCGTGCACCCCATGTATCTGAACAATGTTTCCTCAGATTTTGCGTTAAGGATCGAGCAGCTTTATTCTCAATCGCAAACTGCGGGGCTGATGCGGGAAATGTTTCGCTCCTATTGCAGATTGGTGCGCAAGCATTCGACCAACAAATATTCCCGTGTGGTACAAAAAACCATTTTACTTGTTGATTCCGATCTTTCAGCCAATCTCTCGCTTGCATCCCTTGCGGCCGTTCAGAGCATCAGCCCCGGATACCTTTCTACCGTTTTTAAAAAAGAAACCGGCAAAACCGTTTCTCAATATATTCGCGAAAAGCGCATCAACCACGCAGCACACCTGCTTAGCACCACACACCTGCAAATACAAACGGTTGCGCTTCATTGCGGCATTATGGACGTGCAGTATTTCTCAAAGATTTTCAAAATGCAAACAGGAAAAACACCAAAGGAATACCGCGAAGCCATAAAGCACACACAATAATAATGTAAAATCAAAATCCCGGAGGATAATAACATATGAACATGAAGCTTTCTTTCCGCTGGTACGGCAAGGATGACCCGATCTCCCTGCAGTACATTTCTCAGATTCCCGGCATGCGCTCGATCGTATCCGCGGTTTACGACGTAAAGCCCGGCGAGGTTTGGCCTGAGGAGAGCCTGCAGAAAATGAAAGAGGAATGTGAGGCAAACGGTCTTGTATTTGACGTTGTCGAGTCCATTCCCGTACATGAGGACATCAAGCTTGGCCGCGGTGACGTGGATCACCTGCTTGACGTGTACTGCGAAAACGTACGCAGATGCGCCAAATACGGTGTAAAGTGTGTAACCTACAACTTTATGCCCGTGTTTGACTGGACGCGTACACAGCTTGACAAGCCTGCCGCTGACGGCTCTACCAGCCTTGTTATGTACTGGGATCAGATGCGCGGCCTTGACCCCTTGAAGGATGACATTCACCTGCCCGGCTGGGATGCAAGCTACACCCAAGACGAGGTACGCGAGCTGATCACCGCCTATGGCGAGCTTGGCGAAGAGGGCCTTTGGAAGAACATTGAGAAATTCCTCAAAAAGGTCATTCCCGTTGCCGAGGAGTGCGGCGTGAAAATGGCGATTCACCCCGATGACCCGCCATACCCGATCTTTGGTCTTCCCCGCATTATCACAAATGAAGAAAATCTTGACCGCTTCCTTTCCCTTGTGGACAGCCCCTCGAACTGCCTGTGCCTGTGCACCGGTAGCCTTGGTTGTGCCGCAAGCAACGATATCCCCGCTATGGTCGAGAAATATGTCAAGATGGACCGCATCGCCTTTATGCACATCCGTAACGTAAAGATCATGGATGACGGCTCGTTTGAGGAAAGAGCGCACCTGTCTTCCTGCGGATCGCTTGACGTTTACGACATTGTAAAGAAGCTTGCTGAGAACGGCTTTGACGGCTATGTTCGTCCCGACCACGGCAGAATGATCTGGGGCGAAACGGGTAAGCCCGGCTACGGCTTGTTTGACAGAGCTCTTGGTGCTACCTACATCAACGGCTTGTTTGAAGCTTGCGAAAAATCGCTGAAATAAAATTTAATATTATATAAGGAGAACTGCAATGAACAAAAATGTTTTAAGCACGGATCTTTCCGGTAAGGTAGCGGTCGTTACCGGTGCCGGCGGTGTGCTTTGCAGCAACTTTGCAAAGGTGTTGGCAAGAGCGGGCGCGCGCGTAGCGTTGCTTGATCTTAATGCGGAAGCGGCTGACGCATATGCAAAGGAGATCGTAGCTGAGGGTGGCATTGCCAAGGCTTATGCCTGCAACGTACTCAAAAAGGACGTTTGCATGGAGGTAGCTGCACAGGTTATGGCAGATCTTGGTCCCTGCGACATTCTTGTAAACGGTGCGGGCGGCAACAATCCGCGCGCTACCACCGACAAGGAGTATTTTGAGATCGGTGACATTGATGCCGACACCAAGAGCTTCTTTGATCTCGATGCTGACGGCGTTGGATTTGTGTTTAACCTCAACTTCCTCGGCACGCTCATCCCCACGCAGGCATTTGCCGCACAGATGGTTGGCAGAGAGGGCTGCTCCATTCTCAACATTTCCTCGATGAATGCGTACACCCCCTTAACCAAGATCCCCGCATACTCGGGCGCTAAGGCTGCTATTTCCAACTTCACGCAATGGCTTGCCGTACACTTTTCAAAGGTAGGCATCCGCGTAAACGCCATTGCCCCCGGCTTCTTCTCCACGCAGCAAAACGCAAAGCTCCTCTTTAATGAGGACGGCACCCCCACAGCACGCACAGGCAAGATCCTTGCCGCAACCCCCATGGGCCGCTTCGGTGAAACCGAGGAGCTTGAGGGCGGACTTCTCTTCCTGCTTGACAACAAGGCAGCAGGCTTTATCACGGGCGTTGTTCTGCCCGTAGACGGCGGTTTTTCCGCTTATTCAGGAGTGTAATATTATGGAAAAGTTTATCCCAGTTGTAGTAATCAAAGAGATCGGTGAAACCGACAAGATCTTGAAGGCGCTCAAAAACAACGGCATCAACTGTGCCGAGATCACCTTCCGTACCGCTTGTGCGGCAGAAGCAATTGCCTATGCGGCAAAGAACTACCCCGATATGGAGATCGGTGCAGGCACCGTTATCAACGCGGCGCAGTGTGAGCAGGCACTTGCCGCAGGTGCTACCTTTATCGTATCTCCCGGTCTTTCTCCCGATGTTGCAAAAATCTGCAACGCGAGAAATATTCCCTACTACCCCGGATGCGTTACCCCCACCGAGATCATGGCAGCTCTTGAGCTTGGCATTACCACCGTTAAATTCTTCCCTGCAAACGTTTACGGCGGCCTCAAGGCTCTTAAAGCGCTCTCCGCTCCCTTCCCGCAGGTAAAGTTTATCCCCACGGGCGGCGTTGACAGAAGTAATATTGATGAGTTCCTCGCTTTCGATAAGATCGCGGCGATCGGCGGCAGCTTCTTTGTAAAAGAGTCCCTTGACAAAATGGAAAACGCTTAGGCAAGAGGGAATAATCCGAACCCGCCCTAAAGCCTTTCTTTTTCGCGCTTTCGGTACTTATCACTCTTGCCAAGTTTGTACTTGGCGCCGACCGCCAAGCACCAAAATCATCAAAAAATCAATGCTTGAGGGTCCTTTGGAGTTTTGAGAAAGCAAATATTTGTAGATGCGAGGGAAATTTTCGCGGTAATATGGGGATATTACAAGGAAATTTCCTGATGCAGATGCAGATATTTGCTTCTCAAAACCGAGTTTGGATTATTTCCTCTTGCCTAAAAAATACTTAACGGAGAAAATAACATGAAAAAAATTGTAACCTTTGGCGAGCTTATGCTCCGCCTTCAGCCCTATAACTACGAGAGATTCGTACAGTGCGACCATGTAGAGTTCACCTTTGGCGGTGGCGAGGCAAACGTTGCCGTTTCCCTTGCAAACTACGGTATGGATGCTGTATATGTAACCAAGCTCCCCACCCATGCGATCGGTCAGTCGGCTGTAAACAGCCTGCGCCGCTATGGCGTTGACACGACCAAGATCGTTCGTGGTGGCGACCGCGTAGGTATCTACTTCAATGAAAAGGGTGCTTCTCAGCGTGGCTCTGTTTGCATTTACGACCGCGCAAATTCCGCAATCGCAAAGGCAACCACTGCCGATTTCGATTGGGATGCAATCTTTGAGGGTGTGGATTGGTTCCACTTCACCGGTATTACCCCCGCTCTTGGCCCGAACGTGGTTGAGATCTGCCGTGAGGCTTGCAAGGCTGCAAAGGCAAAGGGTATCACCATTTCCTGCGACCTCAATTACCGCGGTAAGCTCTGGACCCGCGATGAGGCAAGAGCTGCTATGACCGACCTTTGCCAATACGTTGACGTTTGCATCTCCAACGAGGAGGACGCCAAGGACGTATTCGGCATTGAGGCTGAGGCTACCGACATTTACGGCGGTAAGCTGAACCACGAGGGCTATAAGTCCGTGGCAAAGCAGTTGGCTGACAAGTTTGGCTTTACCTACGTTGCGATCACGCTTCGCGAAAGCCGTTCTGCATTTGACAACGGCTGGTCCGCTATGCTTTACGACGTTAAGGGCGACGAGTACTGCTTCTCCAAGAAGTACGATCTTCACATCATTGACCGCGTAGGCGGCGGCGACTCCTTTGGCGGCGGTCTTATTTACTCCCTGGTAAACGGCAAGTCCGCACAGGCTGCTGTTGAGTTTGCAGTTGCTGCTTCCGCACTCAAGCACTCTATCGAGGGTGACTACAATATGGTTACCGTTGCAGAGGTTGAAAAGCTTGCAGGTGGCGACGGCTCCGGACGTATTCAGAGATAATCTGATATAATAAAAAGCGAGCGAGGGTTTCCCCTCGCTCGCTTTTTTAATATCTAAAGGTGCTAATATAAAACACGGCACATCCCTTTGGGGATATGCCGTGTTTTTAAAAATATCATTTGATTGCAGCCAGCACCTGCTCACTGATCTGCTTCATACCAAGCTCCGTGGGGTGCCCGTGGCTCTTATCGATATCCGCGAGCGCAACATAGCAAAAGCCGTGCTTTTCGCAAGCAGCTTTCAGGGCATCGGTCACCTCATCCTTGATGCCGCAGTTGCCGATAAATATCACCTTAGTATCAGGTAATTCCTGTGCCAAGCGATTTGCAAAATGACTGATTGCGGGAAGAACAAAGAAAAGGTCACTCTCCTCGATATTGCCGTCCTTCCATTCGCCAAGCGGTGCTTGCGACCAACTGTCGTTTGTTCCGCCAAACACAAAGAGCGTATCGATCTTATTATGCGCAAAAAAGCCTTCCTTCAGTAAGGTTTCAAAGCGATAGATAAACGACGAGCTGTGCGAGCAGTCCTTGCCGTGCCAGCCCGTATATCCGATCGTCGAGCCCGACCAGCTGTTATTTTGCACGAGCGTAGCGTCCGTTACCTCGATTACTCTGCCCCACCAGGTATTCTTTACATCAAAAACATCGGGCTCCTTTTCTCGGTGTCCCGAATAATAAACGGCAAACCCCTCGGGAATATACCCCTCATACGTTGAATAACTGTCACCAAATATCATAATGTTGCCAAGCATCATCATTTTCTTCCTTTCACATTACACCTTGAAGCCAATGGGGAGAGAACACGTTCTCTCCCCATTTCGTTTAGCTTTAAGCAAGCAGTTTTTCTACTGCTGCGAGTTTAACGCAGAGCGTCAAAACATGCATGGCTGCCTCAAGGTCAGCATCAGACGGGAACGTGGGCGCGATACGGATATTGCTATCATCGGGGTCGTTACCGTAAGGATAGGTAGCGCCAACGGTGGTAAGCGTGACACCCGCAGCCTTGCAGAGCGCGTATGCGCGCTTTGCGCAGCCCTTCATCGTATAAAGGCTGATGAAATAGCCACCACGCGGGCTGGTCCAGCTTGCAGTGCCCGTACCGCCAAGATCCTCGGTAAGGATACGGCCAACCGTTTCAAACTTGGGGCGAATAATGTCAGCAAGCGCCTTCATTTGGTTGATGATGCCCTCAGCGTTCTTGAAATAACGCACATGTCGCATCTGGTTAAGCTTATCAAAGCCGATGGTCTGCGAAGCCATGACCGACTTGATCTGCTTGATATTTGCCTCGGATGCGGCAACGATCGCAACGCCTGCACCGGGGAAGGAGATCTTGGAGGTGGAAGCGAAGTAGAATACGCGATCCTCAGTGCCTACCTCGCGGCATGCGGCAAAAATATCATAAAGGGTATCGTTGCCCTCTGCCTTATAAAGATCATGCACAGCATAAGCGTTATCCCAGAAGATGCGGAAATCGGGTGCGGCGGTCTTCATGGCAGCAGGCGCTTAACGGTTTCGTCGGAGTAGGTAATGCCGTCGGGGTTAGAATACTTGGGGTTACACCAAATACCCTTCACTGCGGGATCCTTTACAAGCTCCTCAACCACATCCATATCAGGACCGGTGGGGGTCATTGCCACGTTGATCATCTCAATGCCGAGCGATTGGCAAACACCAAAGTGGCGGTCGTAGCCGGGCACGGGGCAAATAAACTTCACCTTTTCCTCGCGCACCCAAGGACGCTCGCTACCCACTACGCCGTAAAGCATAGCGCGTGCCATAGCATCATACATAAGGTTAAGAGAAGAGTTACCGCCAACAATGATACGGTCAGCGGGAATATCAAAAAGCTCAGCAAAAAGCTTCTTTGCCTCGGGAATACCGTCAAGCACGCCGTAGTTACGGTTGTCAAAGCCGTTTTCGGATCTGCAATCCTCGGTTGTCTTCAGGCATGTGAGCATATCGTTTACAAGGTCGATCTGCTTGCTGCCGGGCTTACCGCGCGAAAGGTCAAGTGCAAGTCCCTTTTTGCAATATGCGTCATACTCCGCTTGCAGTGCCGCTTGCTCTTTTTTCAGTTCCTCAGCGTTCATTTGAGTGTAATTCATCTCAGTTTTCTCCTTTAAGAAAAATACGGTTTTCGCATTTGAAAATCAAAGAAATTGCAAAAAAGCCGTCACTGTTAATCAGTATAGCATAATTCTGCAAGAATTGCAAGCATAAATTGCATTTTTCTGCTATAAATTGTTGTTTTTTTTCTCGTTTTCCTGCCAAAAAAGCTTCATGCGATATGAAAGCGACTTGGCATCCCCCGCCGCCGTGATATTTTGCCAATGCGCAGGGTAAAGATGCAGGTAAGGCTCCTCGGCGTAGCGGCTGTCGATCAAAACGACAATGCCCTTATCCTCCTCGCGGCGAATCACGCGCCCTGCCGCTTGCAGTACGCGATTCATGCCCGGGTAGGTATAGGCATAATCGTATCCTCGCTCGCATTTATTTTCATAGTAGTCACGCAGAATATTGCGCTCGTTTGAAAGCCCGGGGATACCAACACCGACAATTACACTGCCAATGAGACGACTGCCCGGCAGATCCACACCCTCCGAAAAGCTGCCGCCAAGCACGCAAAAGCCGACGCGCAAATGCCCCTCATCCGCCTTAAATGCCGCCAAAAAGTCATCGCGCTCACGGGCACTCATACCGGGGCGCTGTACAACACATTCAACCTGCCCATACCGTGCGGCAAATTTTTCATATACGCGGTCAAGGTACTCATATGACGGAAAATATACCATATAATTTCCCGCCTTGGCACTCACAGCGGCGGCAATATAGGTCGCGATGCGTTTATACGATTTTTCCCGATCCTCCATACGTGTGCTGACCGTGGGCACAACGGTAAGACATAGGTTTTCGGGCGCATAGGGTGAAGGCAGCGCAAGGGTAAGCGCGCCCTTCCCGCCCCCCAAAACATCAGAAAAATAATCAAGAGGTGTGAGCGTTGCCGAGAAAAAGACCGCCGCCTTTGCTCTTGCGGTAGCGGTGTCAAGAACACCGGATGGATCAAGGCAATAGAGTTGAATGGAAAATTTACCGTGCACAAGCTCGGCAAAGGTGAGAAAGCGCGTATCATAATACGCCGCAATACCAACAAAACGGCGCAAAGCCGAAGCAAGGTCCATCAGCTCCCCCGAAAGTGGGTGCATCGGGTCAGCCTTTACAAAAGCATCCAGCGCACGGCGGCATTGCTCCGCTTGCTCGGTAAACCGTTCCAAGGGCGCACGGTTGACATAGTATCCGCTTTCAGTTCCGTCCTCGTGCTTCTGGCGGTTTTCCACACAAAGCCTTGCCATGCGGCGCATGGTCATCAAAAAGCCGCCAAGGGCACCCTCCAGCTTTTCATCCGCCGGATCCACGCGGGCATAGACTGCCTCAAAGGGCTCACTTGACAGGCGCGCCGAATACATATCGCGTGCGCGGTCGGGAAGGTTGTGCGCCTCATCGATCAAAAACACATATTCTCCACGCTCCCCTTCCGATGCATCAAAATAACGACGCAAATATACAGAAGGGTCAAACACATAATTATAGTCACAAATAATGATCTCACAAAACCGCGAAAGATCAAGGGATAACTCATATGGGCAGATGCTATGCTTTCTCGCCATTTTTTCAAGAAGCACGCGAGGAAAGCCGTTGTTTCCTTCAAGAAGCTCGGTAAGCGCAGCATCCACACGATCGTAATATCCGCGCGCGTAAGGGCACTCCTCAGGATTGCAGCGCGATGCCGCGCCGTTTTTGCAGCCCCCCTCGTTAAGGCAAAGCTGCTCCTTGGCATAAAGCACAACGGTGCGAAGCTTGGCACCCGACAAAAAGATCTTTGCGGCAGCGGCATATGCCTCGCGGCGTGTGCTTGCCTTTGCGGTGAGATAAAATATGCGGTCACACAGCGAATTACCGAGAGCCTTGACTGCAGGATAAAGCACAGACATGGTCTTGCCAATGCCCGTAGGTGCCTGTGCAAACAGTCTTTTCCCCTTGCGAACGGTACGAAAGACCGTTTCGGCAAGCTCAGTCTGCCCCTCGCGGGGATTTTCGTAAGGAAAGCCGATATCGGTAACCGAGGGGATATACTCGGTTTTGCGAAGCATTTCAAAGCGCGCAAAAAACGCAATGCGGGCCAAAAGCGAATGGTAAAAGGCGCGCAGCTCCTCGCGCGTTGCCTCACTGTAGCTATCACGCACCGTGTCCCTTTCAGGATCATATACACGCATGCGCATGCGAATACGGGGTAAATGATAGTTTTCACAAAGGAAATACGCATAGCAGCGAAGCTGTGAATAGGCATCCTCTCGCGGTGCTAACGCATAGCGGCGACCCTGCACGGTCTTGATCTCCTCTACCGTGACGGTGTTTCCCTCCTCAATAACTCCGTCGGCACGCCCCTCAACGGTATAACACATACCGTTATAAAGCGTTGTATTGCGCAAAAATACCTCCGCCTTGTAGGAGGCACCTTCCTTTGCCTGCAATTTTCGGTGTGCTTCACTGCCCTTTTGCAGTTCTCTTTTGCTTTTTGGGGGATGACGCGCATCAATGCTGCCGCTTTTGTGCGCCATGGCACACAGCTCGGTAACCGATAATTCTATTGCTGCTGTTTCCACGCGGTACTGCAATACGCACACCTCCCCTACATATATTTATTAATGATATTTTATCACAGTAAGCACGGAAAGTCAACGGGCGTTCGGAGGCAAAGTTGCCTTTAAAATTACCATTATTTTAGGGGTAGCCAGAACGGCACTTTTGGCTTATAATGATACTACTGTGAAGAACACCAAAAAATCATGTGAAAGGCGGTGATAGAATGGAATGGATCAGGATCAGCAGTAACAAATTAAAGATCATGCTGACTGCCGAGGATGCGGCGCGCTACGCACTTTGCCCCGACACCGCCGATTATGCCGATACCGTTACAAGGCGCGCTTTCAAAGCGATTTTAACCGACATGCGACATGAAACGGGCTTTGACGCGGCAGATGATAAGGTGTATATACAAATGTATCCTTCCCACGAGGGTGGGTGCGAGCTGTTTGTAACCAAAATGGGCATTGAGGTTGCCCCAAAACGAGGGAATGCCGCGAATACATATAAATCTCAGAGAAGCGAACGTCAGCCGCGCCAGTGGCGCAGCCTTGCCTTTTGCTTTGCACACGTGTCAGACCTGATCGCCGTTTGCAAAAGACTCAGCGCCTTGCATTACAAAGGAGAAAGCCGCGCTTGGCTTGACGATGCGGGACGCTACTGGCTGTTTCTTTTGGAGGAAGGAAACCCCCTGACAGCCCGTGAGGATTATCTGTTTGTCATGGAATACGGTGAAATTGAAAGCAAGGAAAATGCAGAGTTGATGCTATCCGAGCACGGCAAGTTGCTTTGTGATAGCCATGCCGTGGAAACATTGGGCGATCTATAGTAAAAAAGGCAGAGGATGTCCTCTGCCTTTTTTATGCTTTTAATTTTTTAGTGCTTCTTTTAACACGCCGCCAATCACCTGTGCAATGCGGAAGAAGCCGAGGTCATTGGGATGTGCACCGTCAACCGTACAGGTATCCCACATCTCACCTTCAAAGAGGATCTCACCATCCACGAAATACACGTTCTTATCTCCTTCGGCAAGAGCTCTTTCATAGTTTGAACGAATGATCTCGCGGCGCGTGAAAAGGAACCCACGGCCTACATAATTGACGTTGCCGAGCAATTTAACGTTTGAGCCCGTCATGAAAATGATCGGGATATCGGGATGCGTTTCGCGCACCTTTTTATAAAAGGGCCAGTGCGTGTCAATCAGGTTTTGCTCGCTGGGAGTATTGTGGTCATAGTCAAAGACAAACGCAGTCATGTCGAGTGTGGCAATATGCTCTGCCATACCAAACTCACCCTTTGCTTTGCCCGAGAAGCCGAGGTTGATAATATCTGCATCAAGCATACGGCTGATCATAGCGGGATAGGAGTTGCCGGGGCGCGAAGCAACAGCGCCCTGCGTTGCGGAATGACCGTAAAACACAATGGGCTTTTCAAAGGCATAGGGCGTGGGGGCACTGAGATGAGAGCCCTTTTTAAGACCGATATACAGCGCCTTTACCTTATCGTAAAGCGGGAAGTTAATGGTATAATCGCAATATTTTCCGTCAGTGGACTTGCCCGAGGAATATCCCTCGGTAATGCCCTGAGGCGGAATAAAGGACTTATAGTACATTTCTCTGCCGCCCTCATAGCCCTCGACCTTGCGATAAAGGTCAAAGCCCGTCTGCCCTGTTTTGGGCATATGGGACATGGGCGTGATATTTTTCATCACGGCCTTAATGGCAATATAGGTGGAATCGGTGCGAAAGCGCACGCGACCGCCCGTGGTGAGTTTGCGAACGCTGGTAACACCGGGAGAAACGCGCTCAGCCGCCTCCTTTGGCATACGGGTATAAAGTCCCTCACACTCCTCAAATTTCACACCGTGGATCACGAAAGGTGCATCCTCGATATTAAACCACACGAGATCGGGCTCGGTAACGTCGGTTTCAACCACTAGATTCTTATCGATTGCATCAATTCTCATGGCATTATTTCTCCTCGTTCAGTGCTTTTTTCAGCACTTTGCCGATTACCTGTGACATGCGGTAAAAGCCAAGGTCGTTGGGGTGTGTACCGTCAACCGTGCAGGAATCCCAATGCTTGCCGCCAAAGAGCGTGTAGCCGTCAATAAAATAGACATTTTTATCGCCTGCGGCAATGGCATTTTCATAAGTCTTGCGAATGATCTCACGGCGATTGTAAAGGAAGCCGCGCCCCGCATAGTTCACGTTGCCCTGAAGCTTAGTGTTAGGCGCTGTTACCATAATGATCGGGATATCGGGATGTGCCGCACGTACCTTTTTATAGAAGGGCTCGTGCGTATCAATGAGATTTTGCTCGCTGGGCGTATTATGGTCGTAGTCAAGCACAAATGCACACATCGGAAGCGAAGCCACGTAATCCGCCATACCGGGCTCACCCTTTGCCTTGCCCGAGAAGCCGAGATTGGTAAAGTTGATATTAAGCTCACGGCTGATCATAGCGGGGTAGGTGTTGCCGGGGCGCAAGGCGCAGCCACCGTGCGTGATAGAGGACCCGTAAAATACCACGGGCACCTCCTCTTTGTAGGGTGTGGGCGCACTTAGGCGAGAGCCCTTTTTGAGTGCCACGTAAAGTTCAAGCACACCATCATAAATCGGGAAATTGATGGTGTAATCATTATATTTCCCATCGGTTTTCTTACCCGAGGAGTAGCCCTCGGTGATCCCAATGGGCGGCATAAAGGAAAAATAATACACGTCCTTGCCACGTTTTTTGTGGTAAAGGTCAAAGCCCGAGTGCCCCAGCCACGTCATATGAGAGGTGGGGGCAACGTTTTTTTGTACCGCCTTGATGGCGATGTAAGAGGAATCGGTCTTAAAGCGAACGCGCCCGCCCGAGGTCAGCTTACGTGCGCTAACGATACCGGGAGAAGCAAGCTCTGCCGCAGCCCTCGGCATGCGGGTATAGCGACCCTCAGCCTCCTCAAATTCCACGCCGTAGATCTGAAAAGGCGCCTCCTTGATATTAAACCACACGAGGTCGGGCTCGGTAATATCGGTTTCAACGATAAAATTTCTATCGATATCTTCTATTCTCATTGAATTTACCTCTTTTCTGCGAGCAATAGCTGCTTTTTAACACTTGAATTTTATCATACAGTACACAGAAAGTCAATGATTTTAAAAATTTTTTCGCACCATTATTGCAACTTGTCATAAACTTTGTTATAATATTTAAAGTTCTTGAAAACGGAGAGTATAGCATGGATTGGGAAGCACTTGAAAACGAATGCAAAAGCTGTCATAAATGTGACCTTGGCGATACGCGCACAAACTGCGTATTCGGCACAGGAAGCCGCACGGCAGAGCTGATGTTTGTGGGCGAAGCCCCCGGTGAGCAGGAGGATCTTTCGGGCACGCCGTTCGTCGGGCGCGCAGGAAAGCTGTTAGATCAGTTTTTAGATGCCGTGGACATTCCGCGTGAAAAAGTGTATATTTCAAACATACTAAAATGCCGTCCGCCGCAAAACCGCGATCCTTCCCCTGCGGAGGAGGAGGCGTGCATTGGGTATCTATACGAGCAGATGCGCCTCATTCGCCCAAAGGTGATCGTTTGCCTTGGCAGAATTGCCGCCATGAAGCTTATCAAGCCCGATTTCCGTATTACAAAAGAGCACGGAGAATGGTTTTTGAAGGGCGATCATTTGATGACTGCCGTCTACCACCCCGCCTACCTATTGCGTGACCCACGCAAAAAAGATGATATGCTGCTTGACATGCAGCGACTAAAGTCCAAGCTTGATGAATTAACCTGAGGTATACAATGGATCTTACTACTTTTTTTAATCTTTTAACTATAATCGGCGTTCTTTTCCTTGTGATGATAGTAGGTTTTTTCTGTCGCAAGCGAGGCATTATCAACGACGTTTCCTCAAACCGCATGTCAAAGCTTATTATCGAGGTGGGGCAACCCGCACTGATCATTGGGTCACTCGCAGGTAAGCAGTTTAACTGGGAGCTTTTGCGCGAGGGCCTGCTCTATCTTGCAATCGGCTTTGTGCTTCATCCCTTAATGAGCGGGATCGGACTCCTGTTTGGGCGTGCCTTCCCCGATTTTGATGAGAGAAAGCTTTCGGTATTTGCGCTTACCTTTACAAACGCCGCCTTTATCGGCTTTCCCATTCTTGCAGCTGTCTTCCCAGAAAACGGCGTTTTCTACGGCTCGTTTTTCATCATCGGCTTCCACGTATATATGTGGACTTTCGGCATCTGGCTTCTCTCAAGAGGGCGTGATGACATCAAGCTGACTCCCAAAAAAGCTATCATTAATTTTGGCACAATTCCCTGCATGATAGGTCTTGGGCTTTATCTTTTGAAGGCGGTTTTGCCAATGCCCGCGCTCTTGCTTGATTGCTGCACTTACCTTGGCAACCTTTGCATGCCCATTTCGGTGCTGATTACGGGCGCACTCATTGCAACACAGGATCTGCGTGCCATTTTAAAAAGCCCACGCCTATATATTTTTAATGCGGTTAAGCTGATCGGCTTACCGATTATCGTTTGCCTGATTGCAAAGCTTGTTACACTCGGCTTTTCAAACAGCTACGAGCTTGTCATGTTTTGCACCGTCATCTCGGCACTGCCAAGCGCCTCTACCGTGGCAATGCTGGCAGAGCTTTACAGCATCAAGCCCGGATACGCCGCGCAAACGGTTGGTACCACGTCACTGTTTTCCGTTGCTACCCTACCGTTACTGTATTTCATTGGTGATTTTGTAGCAAAGCTGTAATAAAAAAGCAAAAAGGAACCGCCCATTTAAGCGGTTCCTTTTTTGCGTAGCCAAGGTGCGCGACGTAATCCTCGCAGCACGCGAGCGTGATACAAGGGTTGCAGTGCGCCGCTACGGCGCACCGCTTATAGATAAATGCTATTATTCGATAAATCTTAAGGGGAATACAATTTCCGATAGTAGGATCTCATCTCCAAAGGTATCACGCTTGTATTCTCGATTTACTTTCTCAAGCTCGCGTTACCCCGCCAGAGTAATCTCCGGCAACAAGATCTCATCGCCAAAAATATCGATGGCGAGATCCTCACCCAAATACGGAGACTCCTCAATCTCAGGCTCTTCAGGCAGAGTGGTGTCGGAGAAGTAGTTGCCACGCCACAAGAGATACCCCGAACCTGTGTATTTGGTAGCAGATTGGTTGGTGGAGAAATCGTACCCAACAAAATAACCTGTTCCATAGGAAATGGCAGAGGTTTTAGCCACGTTGGTAAGTCCTGCCAAAAACGCATTTGCCTCGCTTAACACCTCAGCGGCAGTGTTTGCCTCACCAAGACCGGCAATGCCGTCCTCGGTAAAGGTCATCGTGGGGTTATACCCTTCGCCGCTTGCCAAGGAAAGCGCGCGGCTTGTTAAAATGTAGCGCCAACGGGTATTTTTAATCATCTCAAGATTTTCAAGCGTGATTCTATCCGTAGAACTGTTCTTGGTCTTGCTTTGCACAGCGGCGGACGTGTTTTGCCACAAAATGATCTGCGGATTGATAAGCTGATAAAGCTCTCCCTCACCACCTGTACCGTGATGTGCATTCATCATAATATCGGATTCAAGGTAAGCTCCGTAGGTAGCGCGCAAAGCTCTTGCGGTACGTGCATAAATATCACCCAGTGACATTGCGCTGATCTTTGAGGCTGCCACGGTATTTGCACTCACGGTATTACCGTTTTCCACATCGTGTGCATGTACGGTCAAGCGTATCACCGCGCAAGCGTTATTAAAGGCTTGCATTGACCAAGGATGCATATCCTCAGGGGTAAACATGACCTCAAATTCAAGATTGCCCACAAAGAATTTTTGACCGGTATGCACATTATAAAAGGGTACGGGATCGTTTGCACCGTTTGAAGTACCTTTAAACCAATTTTCCGTTCCAAGTCTATTCTGGATATTCAGATTGATAGAATGTGCATTGTAGGCCTCCTCACTCGACGGGAAATTGCCAATGATAGCATCCACAACAAGAGTAGAGCCAAAATAACTCTTTTTGGAAACAGCATTGAGCAGACCCACGTGATCAGCGTGTCCGTGCGTGAGATACCATGCGGAAATACGGATAGGAGCTGCTTCTGTGGGGTTCTTGCCGTATATTCCTTTATAAAGCGCCTTTAATACATTGGCGAAATTTGTAACCTCAGCCGATGTACCGTTGCCGCCGTCAACCACAACAAAGGAACCATCCTCAAGTGTATAAACATAGCATCCGGCTGAGCCAAGCTGCACCACGGTAAGCTTGGAATCAGTCACCTTTTGGTAAGACTGCTTGGTAAGGAAGTTTTGAGGCAGAATATGGTTTATATAAGAAACACTATCGGTTATTCTCGAGGAAATGACGCGCAGCGTCGGTCTGAACATTTCACCGAGTTTAGTGTCTTCACTCAGTTCCTGATTATATGCATGCTTATAAGCATGATACATAACATGGAGCATGATGCCCTCTCCATTGTTTGCCGTGCGATTCACATACGTCACAAAGCAACTACCCTCAACAAAGCGCTCCTCCATATATACGGTATATCCGTTTTGTTGTAGCTTTTTGCAGTAAAAATAGTAATCGGCAAATACTGCATCAAGATAGTACAACTGGAGTTCACCGTTAGATACATTTACTGCACCCGAGAGCGCAAGATCATCAGGACGAGGATACGCGGTAATAAACTGCCCGACATCTTCGGCAACATTACTCGCTCCTGTAGCACCCTCTACGCTATCAAAAGCACCCGTAAATCCGTTGCTGTTGCCTCTTTCAAACTCGTATTCGGCAGGAATGGCATATACATCTATCGCTGCATCGCCATTGAGATCCAAAGCATAATCGCCAAGATCGGCTAGGAAAAGGCTCTTCGCGAGGCGCAGCGTGGTATCATCATACGAGGTAATCACAACGTTACCGTCCTTTATGAAATAGCCGTAATATCCTACGTCCTTTTCGCCCGCAAGCAAAAGCTCACGCGCAAGATCGGTAAGGCCAACGTGAATCGCGCCCCCATTCATGGCAAAGCTATCCGGAACATAGGCGAAATTAAACCCTGCGTTAAAGCCACCGCCCATAAGTGCCGCGCCAATCTCCATTGCCGCATACAAGGGATAATCAAGACCAATATTGTCATTGTTTGCATCATTGTTATACAAATGATTGCCGCTGCTGTTGAAGCCTTGCCCTTCGTAATGCTCCCCGGTGATGCTATAAAGGCTTAAGAAAATATTGTAAGCGCGCATATCACGTGTGTGGGGGTAAACAATGGGCGTTTCTAAGTTGAGAATCGTCATTTCCACGTTGGAAGCAACGATCTCTGTAAGATCGAACGCGGCGCCGTTTGCCACTTTGCAGATCTCCTCAAATACGTTAAGCGCGCACATGGCAAGCGCCTCATTACTGCCTGCGATCACAATATTCTCACCAACCACACCAATGTAATAGCCGCAGCCCTCTACTTCAGCAAGTGCCTGCTTTACAGTGTTACCCGTACTGCCAACCAAAATGGGCATGCCTGTGCTGCCATACCCATAATTTTCAAGTGCTTGCACGAGAGATGTTGCCTTGTTTTGCAGATTGGTGCCAACCGTACCGTCAAAGGAAACAGCAGTGGCAGGAATCACACCTGTAGTAGTGGAAAGCGTGTGCGTATAGCTGCTGCATTGACGCAAAAGCTCCTGCTCTTGCGTGGTATATGCGCTATATGCGCCCGCCTTATAAAGCGATGGATATCCCGACTCGACCGTGCTTGTATATGCCTTTTTGGCAACACTTGCCATAGTATGTGCATTTTTCGCCACATCATAAGTGCTATAATAATACGTACCGTCTACAAGCACGTAAGAAACCGCAGCATAAGCGCGCTCACAACTGCTAAGCTGTATCAATCCCCCGTTAAAGCTAATGCTTCCGCTTTCCGGGTCTTGTACAATACTTTCGCTTGCCGAAATATCCACATAAGGAATTTCAATATTGGCAGAAGCATTCCAGCCATTCAAAGCGGCGTGGGTAAAACCACCTGCTGCCGCAACATATTCTGCAGGTGCAATCAGCGTGCCAAAGGTATAGTCTTCACCATAGACGTATCCCATTTGAGTCAAGGCATCCACAACTGAGCCCGGAATGGTAGATTTGAAAAGGATGCCCGGCTGGGAATCTACAATTGTGACAAATGCACCGTCAACCATAACGGGAGAATACGTGGTGTCGGCATTCTCTTCATAGGCTTGATAACAATAATAGTTCAAACCGTTGTATTGAACCGTTACGGTGTTTTGAACAAACGGAACATCCTCACCAATGGCATCGTTCCTATCTATTACATAGGTTTTGATGTAGCGAGAAAGCAGCACTGCATCAGTAATCACGACCTCGGAATTACCAACACTTACATCAACAAGCGGAGAAACACCGACACTCTCATTTATGA
Organism: Clostridia bacterium; assembly: GCA_017502975.1. Lineage (GTDB taxonomy): Bacteria > Bacillota > Clostridia > Oscillospirales > CAG-272 > Firm-07. The sequence continues at coordinate 51,716 of JAFVTV010000037.1, forward strand.
ATACACCGCCACTAAGTAAAATATCCACGTCACAAAGAAAGTACATTTTAGTGGGATCTTCATAATTATCAGCATTCAGCTCATCAACATCAACGCCAACCGAAGTGCGCAGCAGCACGCCACCGCTTATTCCAGTGCTTTCCTCAATTTTAAATGTGCCGCCCGTAATTTCAAAGTAATCTCCCTTGTCCTTTCTCAGCGCAACATCAAACAAAGCATTGCCCTGCGTGGTAAAGGTACCGCCACTCACACAAATATTACCTGCACAAGCGTAAAATAGCGCATTGGAAGCATTAGCTGCCCCTGTAAAAATACCGTTGGTAATGGACACGGGAATTGCACATTTGACAGTTAACACGCGCCCTGCGTTGGCAACGTGAAACGTGCCACCCTCAACTGTTAGACTTGCCCCGCTATCGGCAAACAACGCTACACCCTTATTTTGAATGTCAAAGATACCGCCTTCAACAGTTAAGGTATCGTCAACTCCATTCAAATAGACCGCAGCACCACCATCAGAGAGGACCGTAAAGCTACCCCCTTCGATTACAATATCAGTAGCAGTAACCAATTTTTGGTTCACAATATCCGCCGAGCCGATAAAGCTACCGCCTGTAACGGTAAGCGTGCCGGATCGCATATCTATTATCGTGTCTACGTGACAGGAGAACGTACCGCCCGTGATCTTAACCGAAGCACTACCGCTGTTCCCGTAAACCACAGCAAAGCTCTTGCTGGAATCATCCCTATTATCTAAAATAAAATTACCGCCGTTTATTTCAAGATAGGTCGATCCTCGATTTACGTAAAACAAATATTCTTCTGCCGCAGCGGTATTTCTGTTAAAAGTACCGTTGTTGATATAAATGTTTGAGCCTGCTAAATAAGAACTGCCTGCTGCTCCGATAGCACCGTAAAAGGTGCCGCCATTGACGTTAAGCGTTGCAAACCCCTGCACACCGATGGCAAGCCCACTTCTTGAAGCGCTGCCACTTGAACTGATCATTGTGCCACTCTCAACCGTTAGCTCTGTGTTTTGGTATTTTACCATAACAGCGGTTGTTTGAAGAGCGGTTATAGAAATATCGCGAAGTGTGACCTCGCCCGCCTCAATAACCAGTCCGCCCGCTGTAAACGTAACAGTGACACCGGAGCTGCCGCAAAGCGTATAGGCTTTATCCGCATTAAGGATAAGATCCTCAGAAAGTTCTATGCTTGCAGTCACCATAACGGTGTCGCCGTCGACAACACTGCCGATGGCGTTTTGGAGTTCTGCCTGTGTGCCTACCTCATGCACCGTGGCGGACGCTGCAACAGCAGTTATCACAAGCATCAGAACCACCAAAAACAAAAACAAGATCAAGCGTGTTTGTTTTTTCATACCTCTGTTCTCCTTTTCCATAATTTTAAACTTTAGCACTCTAATGGTGCCATATGGAAATTATACCATTATTTTCCATTCGTGTCAATTCGTATGTGAATTTTCTCTGTTTTAACCAATTTTTACCATTTAATTGGGCTTGTTTTCCGATGCACTTTGATTTTTCTCTTGTTACCCTTCATCTATTTATATACTGATGTTTTTATCAAGTTGTCATTTTAAACAAAAAAACACCCGCCGATATCTGTCTTAGACAAATATCGGCGGGTTGAAATTATTTGGCGAGCAATATTTCTCGCATGCAAGTATAAAACACATCGTATGCGGTAAGGTCTTTAGGTTCAAAGTAAAAGGCAGTACCGTCGGCATAAAAGTAGATCGCGCTTTCAGTAAAATACAGCGACTCGTACTCCCCTGCCACGGTTCTTATTTGCCACTTGGTATCCCATGCACCCTCAAGCATGGCAATATTATCCTTATTGGTAAATCCTGCCTCATCTACGACTGAAAGCTTTTCTCGAAGTAAGCTTACCTCCTCGCCCGTGAGCATGACCTGCACACCGCGATCGGCAATCGTACCTTGTGACTCCATAAGGGGATCGGAAAGGAGCATACGCTCATATTCAGCCGTTAAAAAAAGCTCTACACGCTCTTGAAAAATTTTTTTCTCACGCAGCTGCGGCATAAATATAGTAAAAAATATAATGATCAGGGCAAGCGTGAGTATTATAATACCCACTACTGTAACACCAACATTTTTACTTTTAAGCTTTATTGACATACCGTCACCCCATTTTTAATGCTTCATATAGTATAGCACGGCATGATGGCAAAGTCAAGATTGCTTTTTTCGCCTCACAAAAAGCGAGAGGAGCGCCTTGGGGGAAAATGGGATGAGTGGGTAAAGATAACTGTGTTCGCCGTTTACGGTCTTATTGGATACAATTAAGACAATGATCAAAAAGACACCTATCACAAATCCCCATATATTGAAAAACGCCGTAAGCGTAAGCAGCAGAATACGCATAAATTTAAGTGCATAACCGAGTTCAAAGCTTGTCTGAGTGAAGTTGGCGATCGCAACAAATGCCATATACAAAATTACCTCGGGAATAAGCCACCCTACGTCAACCGCAAAATCCCCCAGAATCAAGCCGCCTACCACCGACAAGGAATTTGCAAGCATATCGGGAGTATTCATTGAAGCCATGCGCAACCCGTCAATGACAAATTCCGCAAGCAGCAGCTGCAAATAGATCGGTAGCTTTCCCCTGTTTTCGGGCAATGCAAAGGAGAGCCATTCAGGCACATATTGCGGATTGAGCACACCAAGAAACCAAATGGGCGTCATAAACAGTGTAAGCCAAAACACAGCATGTCGCACGGCGCGCAGATACGTACCGGTTAAAGGTGGCAAATAAAAGTCGCTGCTTTCCTGTAAAAAATCAAAAATTGCGGTGGGCAGGATCATGGCGGCAGGCGAATTATCGATCAGCACAATGACACTTCCCTCCAAAAGGTGCGCCGAGGCAACGTCGGGGCGCTCGGTATAACGAATTTTGGGAAAGGGGTTGTACCACCGCGATCTGATCAGTGTTTCGGCAAGCGATTCGTGCCCCATGGTCAGCGCGTCTGTCTGAATGGTTGAAATTTTATCCTTGATATATTTTACAAGCTTTGGATCGGCACGATCCTGCATGTAGCAGATCACAATATCGCTTTTTGACGCTTTGCCCATGCTTGTATAGTGCATAGTGAGTGCTACGTCGCGAATGCGGCGACGGATCAGCGCCGTGTTAAATACCAGCGTTTCCACAAAGCCGTCGCGCGGACCGCGCATAACACGGTCATTTTCAGGCTCTGCCGTTTCGCGCGCGGGATACGTGCGCGCATCAATCACAAGCCCCTCTGAGCCAAACGTGCTGCCAAACAGCACGGTGGCACCCGAAAGGATCATTTGAAACATCAATTCCGCGCTGCTTGTTACGTCACACTCGACATACGGCATATTACTTTCCAAAAATGCTGTAGCATCACGGGGTAATTCCTTTAAAGATAACAGATAGATGAAAAGTTTTTGCATAGCACCGTCCTTAATAAGACCGTCTACATAAAACAGGGTTATCTCGTCCTGCCCTATCTTTAGCACCTTTTTGATAATGTCAAAATTTTCTTTAACGCGGAGCGTTTTTTCAAATAGCTTTACGTTTTCTTGATAATTTTCTTTTAGCCTTTGCATTGTTTCCCCTCCCTCTTGTTCAAGATAGTATGTACAAATTCAACTCATGTATGTAAAAAAGCACCCTTGCGGGTGCTTTTTTACATTGGTTAAATTTTTAGATGATGTGGAATTTCTCTATTGTAAGATTCCACGAGATCAATTAATTTCCGGCAACAAGATCTCATCGCCAAAAACATCGATAGTGTAATCCAAACCGTCAATCACCGGCAGTTCGGGCTGCTCGGGTTCGGGTTCCGGTTCGGGTTCGGGCTGCTCGGGCAGGGTGGTATCGGAGAAGAAATTGCCGCGCCACAAGAGATATCCTTCGCCACTGTATACTTTACTTGTTTGCTGTCCGGTAGAGAAGTCCAACCCAAACGGCGTTTTCGAGGTTTGCCCAATAAAATAACCTGTTCCGTAGGAGAAGGCGTCTGTGCTACCCGGATTTGTAAGGCCGTTCAGAAATTCAGTTGCCTCTCTTAACACCTCTTCAGGAGTGCTTGCCTTACCAAGACCCGCAACACCGCTTGCAGCAAAGGTGATTGTGGGATTATACGTTCCACTGCTTAGTCTGTAGCCTGATATGATGTAGCGCCAACTGATGTTTTTGATTGCATCATAGTTTTCATGCTTATATTTTTTCGAACTTGTGTTTGAGATTTGACCTGCAACCTCAGCAGCATTATTTTGCCACAGAATAATTTGGGGATTGATAAGCTCATAAAGCTCTCCCTCGCCACCAGATCCGTGATGCCCATTTGTCATGATATCGGATTCAAGATAGCTGCCGTAGGCGGCGCGCATCATTCTTGCTGTGCGTGCGTAAATATCACCAAGCGACATCAAGCTCACCTTGGAGGATGCAACGGCATTGGCGCTGACTGTACCACCAACTTGCATGTTGTGTGCATGCGTTGTTAAGCGAATGACCGTGCAGGCATTGTTAAAGGCAATCGTTGACCAAGGGTGCATATCCTCGGGCGTGAACATAACCTCAAATTCAAGGTTTGCCACAAAGAATTTTTGACCGGTGTGCACGTTATAATAGGGTACGGGATCGCTAGCCCCCTTTGAGGTGCCCTTAAACCAGTTGGAGGTGCCAATATAGTTTCGTAGAGTATTGCTAACAGAGGGCGCATTGTAGATCTCATCGTTTGAGGGGAAATTTGTAATAATGGCATCCAGCACAACGGTATTACCAAAATAAGAGGAAAATCCTGACAACAGGCCCCAATGGTCACCGTGTCCGTGCGTGAGATACCATGCCGCAATACGGATGGGACTGCTGGATGTGGGATTGCTGCCATATACTTCCTTATAAAGCGCTTTTAGTACATTGTAGAATTCCGAAACATTTGCGTTACTTGCACCGTCTATGATAACAAAGGAGCCATCCTCCAGCGTGTAGACGTAGCAGCCCTTTCCATCGTATGGACGCTCTACCACGGTAAGCTTGGAATCTGTAACCTTTGTATAAGACTGCTTGGTAAGGAATTTTTCGGGGAGAATATGATTTACATAAGAAACACTGTCGGTTATCGTAGAGGAGATTACGCGCAGAGTAGGTGTAAACATATCAGCCAGCGTTGTAGTACTACCTTCGCTAAGAAACTGCGTAGAAGCGTGCTTGTACGCGTTATACATGATGTGAAGCATAATACCGTTGCCATTGTTGGCGGTGCGGTTCACAAGCGTTATAAAATAGCTGTCCTCAACCGCGCGCTCTTCCATATATACGGTATATCCGCTGTCCTTCAGTTTATTTACATAGCGCGTGTAATCTTCAACCGTTGCGTCAAGATAGTAAAGTTGAAGCTCTCCATTGGATACGTTTACAGCACCCGAGAGTGCAAGCTCATCGGGTCTGGGATAATTGGTAATAAGCTGCTTTACATCACTTGCCACATTGCCCGTGCCTGTAGCGTCTGAAACGCTGTCAAATGCATCTGTAAAGCCGTTGTTATAGCCATTTTCAAACTCGAAATCAGCAGGGATAGCATAAACGTCTGCCGTACCGTCACCGTTTACGTCCAGGGCGTAATCATCAAGGCTTTCAAGGAACAGGCTCTTTGCCAAGCGCAACGTAGCATCATCATAAGAGGTAATCACAACGTTGCCGTCCTTTATGAAGTAGCCGTAATATCCTACGTCCTTACCACTCGCCAGCAAAAGCTCGCGTGCAAGATCGGTAAGACCAATATGAATCGCACTGCCGCTCACAACAAAGCTATCCGGCACATAAATGCAGTTATAGCCGGAGGTCGCTAACTGATCACCGATCTGCTTTGCCACAAACAAGGGGGCATCCACAAGGATATATTCATTTGCCTCGAGATTGTACAAATGCGTGCCCGAATATCTGAATTTGATCGATGAAAAGGCATCTTCATGCTTAAGCGATCCGTCATTAAACTGAGGCAACAGGTTATAGGCATTGGCATCACGCGTGTGAGAATATACAAAGGGAGTTTCCCAGTTAAGCGTAACCATTTGCACGTTGGAGGCAACGATCTCGGTGAGATCAAACGCGGCGCCATTTGCCGCCTTGCAAATTCCCTCAAACACAGAAAGTGCCTGCATGGTAAGTGCATCGTTACTGCCTGCGATTACAATCTGCTCGCCGATTACACCGATATAGTAGCCGTAGCCCTCTACCTTTGCAAGGGCTTGCTTTACGGCGGCATTCGTAGCGCCCTTGCCACCGATCAAAATTTGATGTGTGCCGGAACCGGAGCCATAGGTTGCAAAGAAATCAATCGCCTTGCTTTGCAGATTAGTACCCGCTGTACCGCTAAAATTAACGGTTTTAACAGGAATAACACCTTCAGCAACGGTTAAAGGCTGACAATTGCCATACTCACGCAAAAGCGCTTGATCTTGTGTATTGTACGGGCTGAATGCGCCGGGCATATACTCTGATCTGTGCGGATAATCCTCACTTAACACAGACGAGCAATCCTTATACGCCATTTGAGAAACGAGTGCCATGGTACGCGCGTTTTGCGTCACATCGTAGGCGCTGTAATAATACGTACCGTCTACACACACGTAAGCTACTGCGGCATACGCACGCTCACAGCTATTTAAATATATCAATCCGCCGTTAAAATCAATGCTGCCATCCTGCTGATATATAATGCTATTTTGAGCGGGAATATCAACATAACACGGTGAAGCTCCCGCCCCTTCTCCCCATGTTTTAAGGTTAGCGTGTGTAAAGCTACCTGCAGCCGCAACGTAATCGGCAGGCGCGATCAGCGTACCAAAGGTATAGCTCTTTTGCGCCAGAGCAGTTACGACCGAGCTCGGAATGGTAGAGTAAAACAAAAGACCCGGCTGGTTATCGACAAGGGCAACCGAGGCGCCCTCATCCATAACGGGCGCATACGCAGTGTTGCCATTTCCCCCATAGACTTTATAGCAATAATAATTGCTGCCATTATATTGAACGACAACAGTGTTGTTGGCAAACGGAATATCCTCACCGACAGCATTGTTGACATCCACGATATAGTTTTTAACATTGCGAGAAAGAAAAACTACATTGCCAATCACCACCTTGGAATTACTTGCAGAAGCATCAATCAGCTGAGAGGTGGTTGCGCGATGATCGATAAACATGCCGCCCGAAAGCTTAATATCTACGTCATTAAGGTAAAGAACCTTGGTGGGATCGGCATAATTCCCTTCATTTATCTCATCAGTCACACCAACACGCGTGCGTAAAATCGCGCCGCCGTTGTCGCCGCTAGCCACTGCCTCCATGATATACGCACCGCCCGTGATCGTAAAGCCATCACCATTAGCCTTACTCAGCGCAATATCAAACAAAACATTGCTCTTGGCAATAAAGGTGCCACCGCTGAAGGTTACGTTGCCCGCATTGATCAAAAAACTGCCGGACGTGAGTGTAACGGTTACATCCGAAGAACTGCCGCGCAAGGTATAGGTTGCGTTTTGGCTAAACGTGATATCACCAGAAACAGACATGCTTGCGGTTACAACAATTTCATCACCGTTTTTAACCTTGCTCAGTGCGCTTTCAAGTTCTGCCTTCGTATCTACCTGATACGTTGTAGCAGATGCCGCAACGGCGGTTACCGTAAGCAGCAAAGCTACCAAAAAAGCAAACAAAATAAAACGTATTTGTTTTTTCATATTCACTCTCTCCTTTATAAAAAGATTGGGAGTAACACTTTCCATGATACCATTATATCAATCTTTGTAATCTGTGTCAACCTTTTGAAAATAATTTCTACTTTTCAACCAAAGCTAAAGCAAAGAAAAAACGGAGGCGTTCCCTTCCTTTCGCTTGTTCAAAATAGCGTACTGCTACTGTGTATATGTGTAAAAAAGCACCCCTGCGGGTGCTTTTTTACTTTGGTTAAATTTTTAGATAACGTAGAAATATCCTCTGTTTTCAGTTTCCACAAAATCATTTGATTTCCGGCAACAAGATCTCATCGCCAAAAACATCGATAGTGTAATCCAAACCGTCAATCACCGGCAGTTCGGGCTGCTCGGGCTGTTCGGGCTGCTCGGGTTCGGGCTGCTCCGGCTCGGGTTGCTCCGGCAGTGTGGTATCAGAAAAGTAGTTGCCACGCCACAAAAGATATCCTTCACCACTGTATGCGGTTGCGCTCTTGTTGGTGAAGAAGTCATACGAAACATAGTAACCGGTTCCATAAGAGATCGTGGAGCTGCTGTTTATATTTTGAAGTCCTTCCACAAACGCCTGTGCCTGCTTGCGCACCTCTTCATCGGTGGTTGCCTTGCCAAGACCGGCAACACCGTTTGCGCCAAATGTAATCGTAGGATTATACGTTCCACTACTTAACCTGTAGCCGGATATAATATAGCGCCAACGGGTGTTTTTGATCATCTCGAGATTCTCGCTGGTATTTCTATCCGTGGCACTGCTCGAAGTCTTGCTCTTCACACCGGAAGCCTTATTTTGCCACAAAATGATTTGGGGATTAATGAGCTGATAAAGCTCACCCTCGCCGCCCGTACCGTGATGCCCATTCGTCATGATATCGGATTCAAGATAACTGCCATAAGCTGCACGCATCATTCTTGCCGAGCGTGCGTAAATATCACCAAGCGACATTAGGCTTACCTTAGAGGATGCAACGGCATTGGCGCTAACAGTACCACCCACTTGCACGTTATGTGCATGCGTCGTTAAGCGAATGACCGTGCAGGCATTGTTAAATGCTGCTGTTGACCAGGGGTGCATATCCTCAGGTGTAAACATAACCTCAAATTCAAGGTTGCCAATATAGAATTTTTGACCCGTGTGCACGTTATAGAAGGGCACGGGATCACTAGTCCCATTTGAAGTGCCCTTGTACCAGCTGGATGTGCCGATCCAGTTGCGTATGGTATTGTTAACGGAGGGCGCATTGTAGATCTCATCGTTTGAGGGGAAATTCGAGATAATGGCATCCAATACAACCGGATAAGAACTGCTACTCAAATATGAGGAAAAACCGTTTAACAACCCAGAATGGTCACCGTGGGTGTGTGTGAGATACCACGCTGCTATGCGAATGGGCTTGCTTGACGTGGGATTGCTGCCATATATTCCTTTATAAAGCACCTTTAGTACATTGTAAAATTCCGAAACATTTTTGTTGCTTGCGCCGTCTATGATAACAAAGGAGCCGTCCTCAAGCGTATAAATGTAACAACCCTTTCCATCATATGGACGCTCTACCACGGTAAGCTTGGAATCTGTAACCTTTGTATAAGACTGCTTGGTAAGGAACTTTTGAGGCAAGATATGATTTACATAGGAAACACTGTCTGTTATTTTTGAGGAAATGACGCGCAATGTGGGAGTAAACATATCAGACAGCATAGTAGTACTATCATCGCCAAAGACCTGTGTGGAAGCGTGCTTGTAAGCGTTATACATGATGTGAAGCATAATACCGTTTCCATTGTTGGCATTGCGGTTTACAAGCGTCACAAAGTAACTGCCCTCTACCTCACGCTCTGCCATATATACGGTATACCCACTTTGCTTCAGCTTGCTGAAGTAGCGCGTGTAATCATCAAGCGTTGCATCAAGATAGTAAAGCTCAATCTCGCCGTTGGATACGTTTACCGCACCCGAAAGTGCAAGGTCATCAGGGCGAGGATAGTTGGTAATAAGCTGCTTGACTTCATCGGCAACATTACCTGTTCCGGTTGCACCGGAAACACTATCAAAGGCACCTGTAAAGCCATTATTATAGCCTTTCTCAAACTCATAATCCGAAGGGATGGCATATACGTCAGCCGTTCCGTCGCCATTTACATCCAAAGCATAGTCAGCAAGGTCGTCAAGGAATACCTTCTTTGCAAGGCGCAGAGTCGCGTCGTCATACGAGGTAATAACCACATTGCCATCCTTTACAAAATAGCCGTAATAGCCTACATCTTTCCCTCCCGCAAGCAGAAGCTCGCGTGCAAGAGAGGTAAGACCGATATGAATGGCGCTGTCACTTATAGCAAAGCTATCCGGCACATAGACACCGTTATATTCGGACCCTGTAAGCGTTTTAGAGATCTCCATTGCCAAAAACAGCGGGGCATCGACAAGGGTCCATTCGTTTGCCTCAAGATTGTACAAATGTTTACCGGAGGAAGCGAATTTAATCGATGAAAACGCATCGTCATGCTTAGCAGTTGAGGTAATATACTGAGGCAACAAGTTATAAGCTCCTGCATAACGCGTGTGCGAATATACAAACGGAGTTTCCACATTCAGCGTGGTCATCTGCACGTTAGAAACAATAATCTCGGTAAGATCAAACGCAGCGCCGTTTGCCGCTTTGCAAATTGCCTCAAATGCGTCAAGTGCCTGCATAATGAGCGCATCGTTACTGCCGGCAATCACGATCTTATTATCCATCACGCCGATATAGTAACCAAAGCCCTCTACCTCGGCAAGCGCCTTCTTTACGGTAGAGCCCTTACTACCCACCAAAACAGAGGTGCCGGAGGAGCCATAGCCATAGCTTGCAAGCGTTTGCGCAAGGGCTGTTGCCTTGTTTTGCAGATTTGCTCCCGCCGTACCGTCAAAGGAAACTGCGGCAGCAGGCTTAACACCTTGCGCAGTGGTCAGCGTGTGCGTATAGCTACTGTATTGGCGCAAAAGCTCCTGCTCTGCCACGCTGTATTCGCTATACGCACCGGAAATATACGTTGATGCATACAGATAATCTTCGGTTTGTATCAGTGAAAAATCCCTATAGGCATCCTTGGAGATCTGCGCCATGGTACGCGCATTCTCCGTTACAGTATAGCTGCTGTAATAATACGTGCCATCAACGCACACGTAGGACACTGCGGCATATGAACGCTCACAGCTGTTTAAGTATATCAAGCCGCCGTTAAAGTAAATACTGCCGTCCGGTTGACGTATAATACTGTTTTGTGCAGGAATATCTGCATAATATGTTGCAACACCTGCCTTTTCGCCCCAAGTCTTGAGCTTGGCGTGCGTAAAGCCACCGGCTGCCGCAACGTAATCGGCAGGCGCAATAAGCGTACCAAAGGTATAGCTCTTCTGTGCCAAAGCAGTCACAACAGTGCTCGGAACAGTAGAGAAAAACAAAAGTCCCGGCTTATCATCCACAAGAGCAACGGAGGCACCCTCAAGCATAATGGGAGAATAGGTCGTATCGCCTTCTTGATAGAATTTGCAGCAATAATAATTAGCGCCGTTATATTTAACAATTACGGTGTTGTTTGCAAATGGGATGTCCTCACCTGACGCACTGTTTTCATTATTGATATCCACCATATAATTCTTGGCATAACGGGAAAGCAGCGCCGCATTGCCAAGCACCACCTTCGATTTGCTGGCTGAAGCATCAATAAGCGGCGAAGTGGTGGCGCGTTGGTCAATAAGGAAACCGCCCGAAAGCTTGATATCCACGTCAGTCAGATAATACATCTTTGCGGGATCGGCATAGCTTGCCTGCTCGTTCACCTCAAAGGTTACGCCAACACGCGTGCGCAGGATCACGCCGCCCCTATAACCGCTCATAAGCTCCTCAAGTATATAAGTACCGCCGGTGATCTCAAAGCTATCCCCTGCCTGCTTACTGAGCGCGATATCAAACATAACTCTACCCTTGGTTGTAAAGGTGCCGCCGCTAAAGGTAAATTTGCCTGCCGTGGCATAGACCAAAGGGGTGGGGGCGCCCACAACAGTCCCCTTAAACGTACCGCCCGAAACGATTACCGCACCGCTTGGAGAAGCTTCTCTGGTTTTATAATAATAGATCAGCGCGCAGTTGCCCGCTTCACTTGCGGTAGAGGTAAAGGTGCCACCGGAAATATTCAGTTGATTGCAGCGATCGATACGAACGCCTGTGGTTAAATTATTAAAGGTACCACCGGTGATCGTGACAACAGAATTTGTGCTGCTTGAATCTAAAAAGAGCACCGCACACTCGTAGGGTGCATCATTGTCGCGGGTAAAAGTACCACCGTTTATGGTAATTTTACCGCCGTTACTGTTTGAGCACAAAAGGTGCGCTTTTTGATCCATAGCAGACACTAAGGTCGTATTTTGATAAAAAGCTCCTCCGTCGATCGTAAGATCGCATAGATTTGCGGCACGATTTGAACCATAAAAGGTGCCGCTTTTAATGGTGAGCTTGCCCTTCTCAAGCAAGAAAGCACAACCGGTTGAAGTGTTAGAAGTACCGTTCGCAGAGCCCTTTGACTCAATGTACGTGCTTGCATTGTTGCCACCCGCTTCACCAATGGTAACAGTTGCCGCAGAATTCTTAATTACGATAGCGCTATTCGTGCTTGATATCACACGAATGTTTTTTATCGTAACATTGCCGGTGGTGATCTTAAGGCTACCAGACGTCAAAGTAACGGTAACACTTGATGAACTGCCACGCAACGTGTAGGTTACGTTTCTGCTAAACGCAACGTCACCGGAAACCGACATGCTTGCGGTCACCACAATTTCATCACCGCTGTTAACAGCAGACAAAGCGCTTTCAAGCTCCGCCTCGGTATCCACCTCACGGACCGTAGCTGATGCCGCAACGGCGGTTACCGTAAGCAGCAAGGCTACCAAAAAAGCAAACAAAATAAAACGTATTTGTTTTTTCATATTCATTCTCCTTTATGCAGGATTAAAAAGCAGACACCTATATTACTTTAGTATAACATTCTTCACAATTTCTGTCAACAAGCTACATTTAATTTCTCTGTTTTCACCAAATAACAAACATAAAAAAGACGGGATTGACCCCGTCCTTTTTGGTTTATCCTTGTAAAAAATGACTCTAAATCAATATGTTTTTAGATCAATCGATCACAAAAAACTGTGGCAAGCCCTTTTCATAAGCAGGTGTTGCCTCGCCTGCAATAAGCGGCAACAAGTAGTCGGCACATGCGCGCGTAATATGATTGGAGCGCTTATTAATAAAATGATCGGGGACTCTTTTTACCTGATTGGCGATTTTGGATACATCGCTATGATCAATGTGATAAACATAAGGAGAGGTGTTATCACGAATGATAGTCATCATTTCACGTGTAACGCCATTAGCCGCCGCACGCACCGCTTCCCTACCAACGTTAACGGATTCCGCAATATCGGTAGCAGAAGCAATATGCGCCGCGCAGCGCTGAGAAATGTTAAATTCAATTGAGCGCACCTTGCAGCCAAGCTCTGCTCTTACCGCAAGCTCAAGTGCTTTACCGGTGCCCGAAAGCTGCTTGTGTCCAAACACATCAGTAGTTCCAACACCAACGCTCTCACAAACATATGTACCGTCAGCAAAGCGAATGCCCTCAGATACGGCAATGACAACATTAGGGTGCTTGGAAAGTGCCTTGCGCACATCCTCAAAAAATTCTTCTTTATTGAAGGCACGCTCGGGCAGATAAATAAGATCGGGTACGATGCCATTGGTGGCAAGCCCCATACCTGCGGCGGCAGTAAGCCACCCTGCATCACGCCCCATAATTTCAACAATGGTAACAGCAGGTGTGCTATACACCGCACAGTCGCGAATGACCTCCTGCATAGAAACGGCAATATATTTGGCAGCAGAGCCAAAGCCGGGTGTGTGGTCAGTTACAACAAGATCGTTATCAATGGTTTTCGGCACGCCAACAATACGCATCTCATAATCCTGCGCCTTGGTATAAGCAGAGAGCTTTGCCACGGTATCCATAGAATCATTGCCGCCGATGTAAAAGAAATAACGAATATTATATTTTTTGAAAATGGAAAGCAGCTTTTCGTAAACCGCATCATCCTCACCAATTTTGGGCAGCTTTTTGCGGCAGGAGCCAAGCGCCGCGGCGGGCGTGTGCTCAAGCATATCGATATTGCGAGGATCTGCAAACAACTCATTTAAATTCACAAGTCGCTCTTCAAGCAATCCCTCAACACCGTTACGCATACCGTAAAGCGTTTGAACAGCACCGTCACCTACATTCTCAAGCACACCGCGAATAACGCCAGCAAGTGTGGCATTGATGGCTGCGGTAGGACCGCCCGATTGACCTACTACTGCATTTCCGATCAGCTTTTCCATTTAAAATAGACCTCCTAATATTTGGAAATATTCTTTGATATAACCTATGAAATATTATATCAGAAATATAACACAAAATCAAGCAACCTTACACGGAACGATATGCAACTCTTAGTTGCAGTACCACATGAGCATCCGTATAGAAATATGCCTTCTTCCAAACAAATTTTAGCAAATATAAGACTTGATGTCAAGCCCAAAAGCATATCCTTGCGTTATTTTGGACAGGCGGCACCTCATAGAATTTGTTGGAGGTGATTTTTTGTTTTCAGCTTTGATCTCACTTATCTTGGGAGCCGTGCATTTACTGCTTGGAATTGGCACGCCCCAAAAGTTTCCGCCACCGTTAAGTGCCGCCGAGGAGCGTGCCGCTTTTGTGGCAAAATCACAGGGTGATATGGAGGCTCGTGAAAAACTGATTTTGCACAACCTGCGTTTGGTTGCACACATTGTAAGAAAATATTACGGAACGGCAAAAAACAGCGAGGATCTTGTATCGATCGGCACCATAGGGTTGGTAAAAGCCGTAGACACCTTTAATCCCACAAACGGCACACGCTTTGCCACTTATGCCGCAAAGTGTATTCAAAACGAGATCCTGATGCACTTTCGTGCGCAAAAAAAGCTTTCTTGCGAGGTTTCGATCAACGAAACGATCGATGTGGACCGCGACGGCAATCCCCTGACCTACATCGATGTGATCGCCACGGAGGATAACATTGAAGAGGAGGTTGACAAGCACATCAAATCAACGCGCGTGCGGCGCTTGGTTGAAACCGTGCTTGATACGCGCGAGCGTGAGATCATATATTTGCGCTATGGGCTATCCGGCGATCAGCCACTCACACAGCGTGAGGTGGCTGAGCTACTCGGCATCTCACGCTCATATGTGAGCCGTATTGAAAAAAGCGCGCTCGACACCCTGAGGGAATACTGTTAACGTAAAAAGAGGCTGCCAACCGGCAGCCCCTTTTTTGTTATTCTTTTTCAAGCTCGATCTTGATTTCAATTTCTTTATTGCCAATGGCAGCAAATCCGCGGTAATGACCGTTGCGGTTGTAGCCAACCTCCTCAAGATCTATGATCTTACCGCTTGTGGTATAACGGCAAACAAAGCCCTGATAGCGAATTTCAAGCTGCTGCTCACTCGCCTTGATATTGGTATATACCTCACCGTCAAACGCGAAGGCAGGCAGCATATGCGCCAACTTATCGCTGCTTGTTGCCTTAATGGTTACACCGCTTTGATCAACGACATAATCAGTTCTAACCTCCTTGCCGTTAAAGAAGCGGCAAAGTAGCGAGGCGCTTGCGCTATTCTCCCCTGCTTCCATGCCAAGCACCTCGTAACGGCCGATATAAGCATCCGTGGCAAACTGCCAATAGTTATCCGAGAAAATACCGGGTGAGAGCGACATAGCCACGGGGTGCTCGCCGACCACGAACTTGGGCATTGCGGGGCAAGGCAAGGACATACAAAGTGCCGAGGGCACATCTGCCTTATGCACGCGCCCAAGACCCGATGCATCGTAGTGCGGGTCTGCATCGGTATCAAACTCAAGTGAATAGCCTCCTGCACGCAAAAAGACCTTGTTGAAATATTCGGAGGTTTGATATACCATAGGGGAAAGGTCTATCTCGCCCGGAACAACATCGTCATTGCAAAGAATGTAGGCGTTATACAAATTAGATGCCAGTGTGATCATATACTTATCAAAATACGCATAGACCTCACAGCCAAACCGGCTTTCAAGCGGGAAGCGGTTCTTGACATGGTGAACGGGAGTGCGGTCAAGCCACCGCTCAATGCAATCAAGCGCTCGCTCTGCTGCGGCTTTAAATTTTCCTGCCAGCTTAAAATTACCCTCTCTTTGATAACGGTCAGCAGCATATTCAAGCACGATCAGCTGCATTGCCTCGTTGTGCAAAAACTGATTGCTGCGACCGCCAAAGGGCACCTCACCCGTTACCGATTGCATCTTAAGCGTCAAAAGCTCGGTTTTGCGAAGCATTTCGTCGATCTCGGCTCGGTAAGGTCCGTCGTAACCGAAATGAAGCAACAAGGAAAACAGACCTCTCGGAACCAGATCGTAAATGATGGGTGGGTGATAAAGAGCGTCGCGGTACATACCGTTTTCATCAAGCCACTGAAGCTGTGTGGGGATCTGAACATCCACAAAATCATCGGCATTACAAAGCCCGTAATGGTGTCGCGCGTACTCACTGACCGTTGTAAAGAGTGCCCAATTAAAGACCTTGTCTGTTTTTGACTTGGCATATTTATCGTAACAGGTGTAGGGATCGATGGAGGCGATCGAACGCTTCCAGCCTTCAAGTCGCTTTTGGGGCACTACCCCCGCCGCCTCGATCTCCATGAGTGCACAAACGATCTCTCGCACCGAAAAATCGTTTGCTGCTTTAACACGCGGGATCTCCAGACAGCAAAAATCCATCATCTTAAGAAAAAGCGGCATAAGGTCGGTACGTCGGCCGTGGGAAATGAGAATGCCGATGTTCGCCGCCATACGCGGGAAGCCGTGCTCGGTAAGCCCATCCCTTTTCACACGCTCAAAATATGCCACGATTTGTTCGTCAGCATAAGCGGCAAGGGTACGCTCCATTAAATCGATATAGCGTTCTTTCATAAGCGTTTACTTGGGCTGTTTACCGATATAAGCAAGAATACCGCCGTCAACATACAGTACGTGGCCGTTTACAAAATTAGAAGCATCGGATGCAAGGAACACCGCGGGACCCACAAGATCCTCTGTTTCACCCCAGCGTGCTGCGGGCGTTTTTGCAATGATAAAGGAATCGAACGGGTGACGGCTACCGTCGGGCTGCAGCTCGCGCAAGGGTGCGGTCTGAGGCGTAGCGATATAGCCGGGGCCAATGCCGTTACACTGAATATTAAATTCGCCGTATTCCGATGCAATATTGCGAGTGAGCATCTTAAGACCGCCCTTGGCAGCCGCATACGCAGAAACGGTTTCGCGGCCAAGCTCGCTCATCATCGAGCAGATATTGATGATTTTGCCGTGACCCTTCTTGATCATGGCAGGGATCACCGCCTTCGATACGATAAAGGGGGCGTTGAGGTCAACGTCAATGACCTTTCTGAAGTCGGCTGCGGACATCTCGCACATGGGAATTCTCTTAATGATACCTGCGTTGTTGACAAGGATATCGATTACACCGACCTCTTTTTCAACAGTGGCAACGAGAGCGTTTACAGCATCCTCATCGGTAACATCGCACACATAGCCGTGAGCATCAATACCCTCTGCCTTATAAGCCGCGATTCCCTTTTCAACAAGTTCTGCATTGATATCGTTAAATACAACGGTTGCGCCTGCGTTTGCAAGGCCCTTTGCAATCGCAAAGCCGATGCCGTAAGAGGCGCCCGTGACAAGCGCGACCTTGCCTGTAAGATCAAACATATTTGCCATTTTTCTATTCTCCTTTTATTAGAGCAGATCCTTGGTTGCGATATGATCCATATCGGTGAACTCCTGGTTCTCGCCGCACATCGACCAGATAAAGGAGTAAGCGCGCGTGCCGACACCCGAGTGGATCGACCACGAGGGAGAGATTACCGCTTCCTCATTGTGCATGATGATGTGTCTTGTTTCGGTGGGCTCACCCATCATATGGAATACCACATCATTCTCGCCCATATCGAGGTAGAAGTAGACCTCCATACGACTGTCGTGTGTGTGGCAGGGCATGGTGTTCCAGTTGGAGCCGGGCTCAAGCTGTGTAAGACCCATAGTAAGCTGACAGCTCTTGATCACCTCAGGGTGAATGTACTGATTGATGACACGCTTGTTGCACTCCTCAGCCGAGCCGCAGGGCACCTTTTTCGCCTTGCTGATATCGATCTTTACGATCGGATAGGATGCGTGTGCGGGGCAAGAACTAACATAGAACTTTGCGGGATCGGCAGGATCAGCGCTCTCAAACGTGATCTCCTTATTTCCCATACCGATATACATACCGTCACGGGGGTTCATTTCATAAGCAACACCGTCAACGGTAACGGTGCCCTTGCCACCCACGTTGATGCAGC
Source organism: Clostridia bacterium (assembly GCA_017502975.1). Taxonomy (GTDB): domain Bacteria; phylum Bacillota; class Clostridia; order Oscillospirales; family CAG-272; genus Firm-07. The sequence goes on from JAFVTV010000037.1 coordinate 69,955, forward strand.
CCATTTCGCGGCGCTGCAGGAAATATTCGGCTGCAAGCTCCTTGCCTGCCTCAAGTGCCAATGCCTTAGTTACAGGCATTACTCCTGCTGTGATGATTCTGTCGATGTGGCTGTACACCATTTTAACGTTGTCGTTGGTAAAAAGACCACAGATGTGGAACTCCTCACGAAGTCTTTCGGTTGTATAATGCTTTGCGTCCTTTGCGTTTGCGGGTTGACGTACTTCCATGGTAAAAACCTCCTAAATTATATGATTACAATTTCATTATATCAAATGATTTTTGCAAATTCATTGCTTGTTTTTACATTTTTGTTGCAATTTCAATCATTTTATGCTACAATATCCACAAGAGAGGTGATCGTACATGAAATGTTTTTTTGAGACCTGCCACGAAGCGGTTGCCGCCGCCACACAAACCAAAAGCTTTGGTATCTTTTTCTCAGAGGAAAGCAACCCTACCCAACACGTGCACGTGCACGACTGCTGTGAAATATTTCTCGCGCTTGAGGGTGGAAGCACCTTTCTTGTAGACGACAAGGTCTATGACATCCAAAACGGAGATCTGTTTGTCATCAACCAATTTGAGGCACACAAGGTAGTGGCAAGCAAAAACGGCAAATTTACGCGCTACATCCTTCACGTGCATCCTGCATTTATTTACGCCAACTCACAGGGCGACATAAGCCTTGCCCCCTGCTTTTATTCAACCAACAAAATTACAAAACTATCCCCAAGCGCAAGCGACTTGGCACGGCTGGTTGCTTTGTTTGAGGATATGCGCTGTGAGCGCGCATACGGCGATGAAATTTACAAAAGATTGCGCGCGACCGAGATCTTGCTTGAGATCAACCGTCTGTTTGCCACCCATGGTACCGCTAAATCCGATGCCTTTCGGCACAAAACCGTTCAGCTTGCTATCGACTATATCAACGGCAACTATGCAAACGTGCTCTCGCTTGAGGATGTGGCAAAAAATGCTTTTGTTTCCCCCGCACAGCTCTCGCGCCTGTTCAACCGCTACTGCGGCACAACGGTAACCAAGTATATCGCGGGCAAGCGCATTACCGAAGCCAAAAAAATGCTGGCTGAGGGCAGAAGCGTTACCGACACTGCCCTTTCCTGCGGCTTTAACGACTACGCCAATTTCATTCGCACCTTCAAGCGGGCAGTTGGCGTACCGCCCGGGAAATACAGAACGCAGATCCTATAGCCAAGTGTTATATCTAAAAAACCGCTTTTTTTGCCACTCGCAGCAGAAAAAGCGGTTCTTTTATTTTGTGCTTTTATTGGGCAGCATCTTTTTTATAAGCAACCGCGCCTCGGGAAGCATCAACAATACCAAAACGACTGCTGCCAACAAAACCCCGATGTTCCATGCAGGTGAGAGGTAGTGATATGCCAAAGCGACCGCCGCAATAAGCGGAACTGCGACAAGATGTTTGGGACACAGGCAAAGGCCCAAAATGCGCCGCAAAAGCAATAAACGCAGCAAAACCGTTGCAAATGCGGCAACACAGAAGGCACAGTGTGCGCCAAGCGCACCGCCGCCGCACTCAATAAACAACAGGGTGAGCGCCACGTTCAAAATGGCACCAAGCGCGACAGAAAGCAAAAGCATTCCCGTCCTTTTCGCCGCACCGAACATCGGCTCAAGAAAATCGCAAAGAACAGTGAGCGCCGCACCCGCAAGAGCCGCCGGGATAAGCAGTTTTGCTTCTCCGTAAGAATCGGCGATAAACTGTGGGAACAGCCAAAGTCCCACACGGGCGGCAGGTATGCAGAGCAAACAAACGGCAAGCGTAACACGTATGAAAAGGTCGGTCTTTTCGCTGTAATACTTCCCTTTCTCACTCATTACGGCATCCCGATGATCCCCCTTTGCAAAGGCGATCTCCTGCCACGCCAACCGAAAGCAAAGTGAGGCAAAGACAATGATCTGCGCAAATTTCAGCGATACGGCAAACACGCCACCCGCCGTTTCGCCAACAAGCAAGGTAACAAGTACCCTTCCAAGGGATGTTAGCATCCAATAGGCGCAAGATCCCACACCCAAGGGCAAGCAAAAGCGCAGCAAGCGCCGCAGCACGACAGGATCAAGCGAGCCAAGATGCAGTAGCTCGTTTATCCGACAGCGCGCAAGCAATAGGATCACCCCAACACCTGCCCCAACTGCATAGGAAATATAAAGCGCTTCAAATCCACGCGCAAAACACAGGATCAGCACCAAATTACAAGCGATCTGCAGGAGTGTGGAAATCACACCCGTTGCGGCATACCAAGCGGTGTACCCTTGGGCGCGAACGATCATGCCGCACGCAAGAAAAAGAGCGTTAAGCAAGCCGTAAAGCACCACAAGCGGTGCATAGGCGGGCGCAAAAGCAATGCAAAGAATACTGCCCAAAAGCAAATAAAGTGCCGAAAGAACCGCAAGCAGAAAAAGCCCGCAGCGCAGCACCGCAAGCCGCTCTTCACTGCTCCCGCGCTCCAAATAAAAGCGCATGATGCCAACGCCAACATCAAGAAAAACAAATGAGGACACCAGCACCGCTATGGCAGTTGTGGCATCATACACACCCATATCCCCCACGGGGATGCGTGCGGTATAGAGCGGGAGCATGAAAAACAGCGCCAGTTTAGACAAAAAATTGCCAAGAAAATAAACAAGGGAGGTGCGCCAAAAATGTTGCGGTGCAGCAACGCTTTGCATATCGGTAAACCTCCCTTTTTATAAGTATTTTTTTACTGCCAAAAGAAACGGTAAGGCAACGCATCGTACCACAAGGCGCTGCGCAAAAACAAAATGATCAAGAAATACGCAAGTGCGGCGAGCAGGACAGCGATCTCCTGCACGGGAAAGGCAATATGTCGCTTTTCCTCATGAAAATACGCAGCGGGAACCGCGGCAGGCAGCCACAGCAGATACAGCACCTCAAAATAATTAAATATGCGCTGTAGCTGACCAAAGCCCGTCATCATGGCGGCAACCACAACACCTGCAAGCATCATCAACGTTAAAAACGCGTGCTCATCAAACTCTCCTTTAACAACTGCTACGGCACCCACATCTTTGGCAAAATAAAACCGATAAATGCCGTACGCCGTTACGATAAGAAATACCGCAAAGAAGCAATAAAGCGCACCAAAACTCGTTGCCTCATAATCGGCATAACGAGGGATCAGTTGGGTAACAAACTTGAGAACGGGGCGCACAAAAGCCATGCCCAGTGCGGCAAGCACACCCGCAGCAGGCAAAAGCACCTTTAAACTTTTTTTGTGGACAGGAATAAAGGTAAGTATTGGGCAAAGCAAAAACAAAAGCGCGCTGACATGAAAGCATGCCGCAAATAAAACAACCAATATATACCGCCAATAGCAGCGCCTTTTTAGAAAATCCCATGCAAAAAGCAGTATGGCAATGGCAAGAGCCTGGCGCATGATGTTGAGATAAAAGGGATACAGCATCATGGCAAGGTACAAATAAAACGCGAGGTATATATTTTTGGCATGTCGGTAAATGAACAAAGATACCGAGCCATTGATCAAAAGCGCGGTTATGGCGATCAGCCACTGACCGTTTGCGGTAAAGCGCGAGATCACAAAGCAAAGCACGCGAAAGCCCGGCTCGACCCAAGAGGAGAATGTCAAGATATCAAGAAATCCGCGCCCGTGCAGTTTTTGAAACACATCAAGAAAAAGCGTGGTATCGCGCCCTACCTCAGGTGCGCGGCATGCTGCAATAAAGGTCAGCAGAAGGAAAGAAACGCAAGTAAAAATGCGGCGGGAACGCAAGGTATCCCGTGGCAAAAGCAGGCGCATCAGCGCCATTGCGATTAAAACAGTTACGTATATCATCGTGCGCCTTCTCCCCTCCCCTTTATGCTTTTGAGCGGTAGAATCGATAGAGATCTTCTACAATCGTATCAAGGGAGTAGCCCGCCGCCGCAACCCTCGCGGCATATGCACCACGCGCCCCTATTATCGGTGCTGCAAGCGCATCTACCCAATCTGCTGTTTTGGCGGTGTTCAAAAAAGCGGTAATGCCGCAAATGTCGCTCTCGCGGGTAACGGTATCTGCAACCACGGCAGAAAGTCCGCTTGCCTGCGCCTCAATGAGCGTGATGGGCAAGCCCTCAAAGCGCGAGGGTAAAATAAAGCGATCCATGGTGCTGTACAGTGCCTGCATATCGGTACGCACGCCAAGAAAACGCACCGCATGCAGCGGTAAAATTTTTTGGGCAAGTGTTTCGATGGAAGCGCGCAGATGCCCGTCGCCCACCAACAAAAGAACAGAGTTCGGATGCTTTTCAAAAAACGCCTTAAAAATAGCAAGCGCTGTGATATGATTTTTTTGGGGGCTAAAGCGCGCCACCATACCGATAACCGTTTGATCCTCACCAATGCCAAGCTCCGCGCGTGTGTGGCGACGCATTGCCTCACTGTAAGCAAAGCCTGCAATGTCAATTCCGTTTTTTATAATTTTGACCTGCCCTGCGGCAACAGCCCTATTACCAAAGGCTGTCTGTGCCGCAGCCGTGCCGCAAGCAAAATAATCGGTAGCAGCACACCTTGCCCACGCAAACGACAAGCTGTGTGCAAGACGCAAAAACAGATTTTTTTCCTTTCGCGCGGCATGCGAATGCTGAATACAGCAGGGTACGCCTGCTTTTTTGGCAACCGCAAGCGGAATGGCACCCCACTCTGTGGTGTGTACATGCACCACGTCGGGGCGATAAGTCAAAAAGAGTGAACGCAATGCCTTGCAATGCTTTAGGAGATGCTTGCGCGACGGAATAAGATGAAGCGTGACGCCGCGCGCACGAAAGCGCTCAGCACATGCGGAAACAACGATCTCCTGCGCTACAATATGAAACTCGATATCCTCTGGCATATGAGAGATCCAACGGTAGATCAATGTTTCCACGCCACCGTTCTCAAAGCCCGATATTACATGAAACACACGCACACATCTCACCCCTTTCTCTATGAACATTATACTACAAATTGTCAATAAATGCAATAGAAAAGAAATTGATTCCTTTCACACAAAGAAAGATCCGCTTTTTCATTGCTCAAGCAGCAAAAAAGCGGATCTAAACTAAAGCATCAGCATTATTTTTGTTCTTCCACATCAGAAACAAGGTAAAACTCTTTATCTTCCTCGGGCATAACGGCAACAAATGCCATGATGGCACATTCTATCATATCCTCATCCGGCTCGCGCACCGTAATGCGCTGCAGCCACATACCGGGAGCGGAAATGATACGGGTAAAGAGATTATCATAGCGCCCCGCAAGCTTTAACAGCTCATAGCCAATGCCCATCATCACCGGGATCAGCAGGATCTTAACGGCGGCACGCACCACAGTATTCAGCACGCCCGTAAGGCTGCCGAATTGAGCAGGTATGAACAACCCGATTACGATACTGACAAGCAGCATCAAAATCAAGAAAGAAGTGCCGCAACGGGGGTGAAAACGCCGCTGTTTTTTTACATTTTCAACAGTAAGCGGCAAGCCGTTCTCGTAGCAAAAGATGGTTTTATGCTCTGCACCGTGATACATAAACGTGCGTCGGATATCCTTCATGAGCGACACCAGCGCCATATAAAGCACCAAAATAAAGATCTTAAAAAGACCCTCAAATACCGAGCGCGTCAGACGGCTTGCGGCAAGGCTTTCAGGCAGCACGTAATCGGCAAGCAGTTGATATACGAAGGTAGGCAGCCAAAAGAAAAGCCCCAGCGCCATTGCCACTCCAAGCACGGTGGCTATGACCATGATAGCGGTCATGGTGGCTTTGCCAAATGCGCTTTTGGGCTCCTCGGCCTCCTGCGTGGTTGCCGTCACTGCCACATTCTGCTCGGTTTCCTGCACAGCTGCTTCCTGTTCAGATTCGGCATCGCATTGAACTTGCGTACCGTCCTCCTCACAAAAGATTTCAGCAGAACGCATCAAATATTTATATCCAATACGCATGGAATCCACAAACCCAAACACACCGCGAATAAAGGGAAAGCGGCAAATGCGCGGGCGCGATTTTTTTTCATTCTTCTCTTCCTCAAAAAAGATCTTACCGTTAGGGCGACGCACTGCCATAGCGCTCTTTTCAACACCCCGCATCATAATGCCCTCCATCAGCGCTTGACCGCCGATAGAGGTCTTACGGCAAGTATCCTTTTTACAGGTTGCTTTTTCCTTCATATTACTACCTTTCAAAAGCACGCGCCGTCGATACGACGGCGCATGACCACCAGATTTATTTTTTCTTGCTAAAATCAATCTGCATCTGACCGCCCTGTGCTTTTTTATGCTTCTCAACCAACTTATGTATGCGCTTAGCGGGATCGAGCAGGTTGCTGATGGTATCGTCATGATTGAGGGTATCAATAATATAGGCAACATACTTGCACATATTTACCTCAACGTACCATTCCTTAGACAAAAGCTCGGGTGTGCGGTACACAAGGTTGGTGGTAAAGATGCGGTCGATAAGACCGTCCTTGTATGCCTGATCAAACTTATCAAACGCATCGGTAAACAAGCCAAACGTCGCAAAGTTAAAGATGCGCTTTGCACCCTTTGCCTTGAGCTGCTTGGCAACATCAAGCAGGGACTCGCCCGAGGAGATCATATCGTCAACGATGATCACATCCTTGCCCGTGAGATCCTTACCGAGATACTCATGCGCTTCAATGGGATTTCTGCCGTTTACGATACGGGAGTAATCACGGCGCTTGTAGAACATACCGATATCAAGCCCCAATACCGAGGAGAAGTACATGCAACGACCCATTGCGCCCTCATCGGGAGAAATGATCATCAGATCTTCTTTATTAAGCGAAATATCAGGATACTGACGAACCAACGCCTTAATCATTTGGTAGGTAGGACGCACGTCGTCAAATCCGCTGAGGGGGATAGCATTTTGTACGCGAGGATCGTGTGCATCAAAGGTAATGATATTCTTAACACCCATGCCCACAAGTTCCTGCAGCATCAGTGCACAGTCAAGAGATTCGCGTGCCGAGCGCTTGTGCTGGCGCCCCTCATAAAGCATGGGCATGATAACCGATACACGGCGTGCCTTGCCCGCGATCGCAGCAATGACGCGCTTGACATCCGCATAGTGATCGTCGGGGCTCATCGGAACCTCACGACCGTACATCTTATAGGTGACACCGTAATTAAAGGGATCGCAAATGATATACACGTCGTGTCCGCGCAAAGAATCGTGCAACAACGCTTTTCCCTCACCCGTGCCAAATCGGGGGCACTCTACATTTATAACGAAGGACTCATCGCCGCCGTGCCGTCTCCATTCCTTGAGGTAATTGTCTACTTGGGTCACGAACGGCTCGCAGCCGCGCATTCCGATAACGCTTAATTCTCCGTTAAGTGCTTCCTTCATTGTAAATCCTCCGTGACAAAATGAAATTGTACGGCAAAAGTTTGCCTAATATAACAGTATTATAACATAAGATTTTTACTTTGAAAAGAGTTTTTGCGAAAAAAATAGATTTCGGTATTTTTTATTGTTTTTCCACATTTACCGATGCTGAAAATTCGCATCTTTCACAAAAGAAATTATTTAAGTTCTACAACCGTCACGCCACCGTCGCCCTCACCGTATCTGCCGATGCGGAAGGATTTTACGCGGCGATCCTTTTTGAGGTAATTCCAAAGTGCCGCGCGCAGCGCACCCGTGCCCTTACCGTGCACCAGCCGTACGTTTTTAAAGCCCGCGATCATGGCGGTGTCAAAATATTTATCCACCATAAACCAAGCCTCATCGCCCGTGTGACCGCGCAGATCGATCTCATCGCGAAAATCACGCGAAATACTGACCTTAAAATCACGAACGGGTGTCTTTTTTTCGCCGGGAGCACCAATGCCGGGCTCGTTTTCCAAGAGGCGCAAATTTTCCACCTTTGAGCGCGTACGAATGATGCCTGCTTGCACCTGCACGTTACCGCTTTTATCGGGATCGGAAAGCAGAACACCCTTTTTATCAATATCCACAAGGTATACCTCATCGCCCTTCTTGAGGGGGCGCGGCAGCTTGTATTCCTTATTGCTGCGCTCCTCCACAGGGTTAAAGCGTGCCTCGTTCTCTCTCAAATGCGCACGTACTGCACGGCGCGTTTTATCAAGCTGCTCGCCAAGGTCTTCCCTCTCTCTTGCACGGCGCACCTCCTCAAGCTGTGCAAAAATATACTCACTTGAGGCACGTGCACTTTCTACCAGCCCTACTGCCTTTGCCTGTGCTGCCTCAAGGGCTGTCGCAGCGCGTTTCTGAAGAAGCTCTGCTTCACGCTTAGCGCCCTCTCTTGTTGCCTCAAGCTCGGCACGCAAGCGCGCTACCTCTTCTCTGTCGCGATCGGCGGCAAGACGCGTGCTCTCCAGCGCTTCGATCACGCGCTCAAAGCGTCTGTTTTCTTCACTGATGCGGGACTTTGCATCCGCCACCACATCGGCAGGCAGCCCCAGCTTTTCGGAAATGGCAAACGCATTGGATTTGCCGGGTGCGCCAATGATCAAGCGGTAGGTGGGGCGAAGCGTTGATACATCAAATTCGCAGGAAGCATTCTGCACGCCCTTGGTTTCAAGCGCATACGCCTTAAGCTCGGCATAGTGCGTGGTGGCAACCGTCAGTGCACCCACACGCCGCACGTGCGAAATAATAGAAACCGCCAATGCCGCGCCCTCAATGGGATCTGTACCGGCGCCAAGCTCATCAAAGAGCACCAAGGAATTTGGAGTCACGTTTTTGACAATGGATACGATATGCACCATGTGCGAGGAGAAAGTAGAGAGTGATTGCTCAATACTCTGCTCATCGCCAAGATCGACCAATATACGGTCAAACAGGCAAAGCTCTGACCCCTCATCAGCAGGGATATGAAGCCCCGATTGCGCCATTAACGCAAAGAGTCCCATAGTTTTCAGCGTAACAGTCTTACCGCCCGTATTGGGACCGGTAATAATGAGCGTATCCCACTCCCTACCAAGCGAAACGCCAACAGGAACTACACGATCGGGAGCAATCAGCGGATGGCGGGCGCGCAGCAATCGCACGCCTCTGGCATCGATGATGATTGGCTGGATCGCTTGCATCTTTTCGGCAAGCTTGCCACAGGCAAACACAAAAGCCAACTCGGTGATATTGCGATAATTCAAGTTGATTGCCCCCGACATAGCGGCAACCGCTGCTGAGAGTTCGGCAAGCACGCGCTCGATCTCACGCTGCTCCTTCACCTCAAGCATGCGCAGCTCGTTATTTGCATCCACAACAGCCATGGGCTCAACAAAGATCGTTGCCCCCGATGAGGATGTGTCGTGGATCAGGCCCTTGATTTCGTTTTTGCTTTCCACACGCACAGGGATCACGTACCTGCCGTTACGCATGGTTACAATGCTCTCCTGCAGGTGCTTGGCATAGGAGCCTGCGGTAATATAATGCTGTAACGTTTCCTTAATGCGGTTATTTGCAATACGGATCTTACGTCGAATGTCTCCCAGCGCAGGGCTTGCCTCGTCGGCGATCATATCCTCAGCAATAATGGCGCGGTAGATCTTCTCCTCCAGCCGTTTATCGGGCAGCAAGCGCTCAAAGATCTCATCAAGCACCGTTTCAAAATGGCGGTTGGTGCGGCTGTAATCAAGAAGCCCGCGTGCCGTGCGCAGCACGTTGCCGATATCCAAAAGCTCGCGCGGCGAAAGCGTAGCGCCCTTTGCGGCGCGATCGAGCGCATCGGCGGTATCGATCACCATACCAAAGGACGGCATGCCCTTATCATCAAGCAAACGGCGTGCATCCTGCGTGCGCACAAGGCGGCGCAGTACAACCGTTTTATCATCATCGGGCAAAAGCGCCAGCGCCTGCTCCTTGGCACCCGCAGTGGGCGCAAGGGCGGCAAGCATGGACAGTATTTTATCGTATTCCAGTGTTCGTAATGTTTTTTGATCGATCTGCATACTTCCTCACGATTTTATCATTTGCTTGCGAATGGCAAGTAAGCGTTTATAGTTTTCAAGCGTGGGAAATCCACGCTCTAAATGATGTAAAAGATATCCCTCTGCCGCACGCGCAAACAACTCCTCGACACGCGTGCTTGTCAGGCGAAAGGAAAACAAGCGCTTAGGGTGCGCGGTCGCAACAAAGCGCAGTGCCGCTACCGAAGACGCACAAAGCGGCAAAAGAATGTGCCGTGCCCCCGTATCATCGACCTCAGGCATAGGCGCAAGCGCCGTTTCGCGCGAAAGACAGGCGGGGCAAAGAAGCGCACCGTTCATCACATCAAGATACATATCCTCACCCACACCACAGCCACAGTGCGCGCAAGCATCAAGTGCAGGCGCAAAGCCGCCGATCACTGCCGCACGCAACTCAAAGGCTGCCTTGATGCGGGCATCGTCATTCTTTGTAACAGAAAGCATGTGCATGGCATTCAGGCAAAGCGGCAAAATATCGCCTGCGGGCGACTTTTCATCCGAAAGTTCAAATACTACATCAGCAAAATATGCCGCCAAAAACAGCTTTTCGCTATCATATCTCACTCCGGGAAAGGTTTGTATCGCTGTTGCGCTTTTTACCCACTTAAACCCGTTTTTTTCATAAAACTCAAAACTGCTCCAAGTGTAGGGCTCGGTTGCCGCCACCTCTCGGTTTTTCATGGAGTGTCCGCCCTTTAATATGGCATAAAAGCGCCCTTCCTGAGGGGAGATGAGCGTAAGAAGCTTGTCGCTTGTGCCGCGCAGTGTCACGCGTAGCACAAACGCATCGGTTGAAAGATTTTGCAAGGCTTATTTCTCCTCCCGATAGCCGAAATTACCCACTGCTATGCGGCTATCACGCCAATTTTCCTTTACCTTTACCCACAGGTTAAGGTAGACCTTGGTTCCAAACAATTTTTCAAGATCCTGACGGGCGTATGTGCCCACCATTTTCAGTTCAGCGCCGTTCTTGCCGACAATGATTCCCTTATGCGATGCCTTCTCGCAAAAGATCTCGGCACGAATACGCACCAAGTTGCCCTCATCCTTAAATTCCTCAATCACCACGGCTACACCGTGGGGCACCTCCTTGTTGAGGGTGCGCAGGAGTTTTTCGCGAATGATCTCGGCGGCGATCTGGCGCTCGGGCTGATCGGTGATCATATCGTCGGGGAAAAACCACTCGCTCTCGGCAAGCAATTTTTCACATTCATCAAGCACGTCAAAGACCTGCTTGCCGTTTTTGGCGCAAAGGGGCACCACGGCGGCAAAATCATGCGCTGCCGCGTAACGCTTGATCGACTCTGCAATTTCAACAGCGGTATAAAGGTCGGTCTTGTTGAGCGCAAGCACCGCAGGAATACCCGACTGCTTCAAATAGCGCATGACGTTTTCCTCAACTGCGGTAATTTCTCTGCCTGCATCCACCATTAAAACCAAAGCATCCGCCTCTTTCATAGAAGCATTGGCGGTTTCCACCATAAAATCGCCAAGGCTGTTTTGCGGCTTATGGATACCGGGGGTATCAATAAACACAAACTGCGCCTCGCCACGCGTTAAAATTCCGAGAATACGGTTTCTGGTGGTCTGCGGTTTATTTGAAACAATGGCGATCTTCTCACCAAGCAGGGCGTTGAGCAGTGTTGATTTTCCAACGTTGGGGCGACCTACGATCGCGATGTATCCCGATTTTTTCATTTGTCCTTCTCCTTTATCCCAAGTCCCATTTTAGAAACGATCTTCGTTTGCCGCGCACGCATATCACGCTCATCCGCCTCGCTTGTAACATGATCGTAGCCAAGCAGATGCAGTGTGGAATGTACCGTTAAAAAGGCACATTCGCGCGCAAAGCTGTGCCCAAACTCCTGTGCCTGTGCAGCGCACCTTTCAAGTGAGAGCACGATATCGCCAAGCATTACCACACCGTCAGCACTCTCCTCAAACAGCGGAAAGGAAAGCACATCGGTCGGCGCATCGATATCCCGATGCGCGCGATTGATCTCTCTGATGCCCTCATTATCGGTAAAAGTGACCGACACCTCGGCGCTTTTCCCTAAATTCTCAAAGGCAAGCGTGGCACGCACGGCGCGGCGCACAAGGCGGCGCAAGGAAAATCCTGCTTTATGCTTGTCCTGCGCATTTTCAAAATAGATCTTTAATCTCATTTTTCTCTGGGTTTCCTTCCCCCACCCTTGGCGGATTTTGTCTGCTCCTTCGCGCGTGACTGCTCGCGCTCATATCGCTCGTAGGCAAGAATAATCTTTTGCACCAGTTTATGGCGCACCACATCCCGATCGGTAAAATAGTGTATCTTGATATCGGGAATACCTGCAACGATCTTTACCGCTGCGGCAAGACCGCTTTTGGTGCCGCTTGGCAGATCGGTTTGCGTGAGGTCACCTGTCACGATCGCCTTTGACTGAAAGCCAAGGCGCGTTAAAAACATTTTCATTTGCTCGGGCGTGCAGTTTTGCGCTTCATCCAAAATAATAAAACTGTCGTCAAGTGTTCTGCCGCGCATATAAGCAAGAGGGGCTATCTCGATCACCTGCTTTTCAAGCAGTTTTCCGTAGTTTTCGGCGCCCATCATCTCATAAAGCGCGTCGTAAAGCGGGCGCAAATAAGGATCGATCTTGCTTTGAAGATCGCCCGGCAAAAAGCCAAGTTTCTCACCCGCCTCAATGGCAGGTCTGGTAAGAATAATGCGGCTGACCTCCTTGGCACGCAGTGCCTTTACAGCCATGGCAACGGCAAGAAAGGTCTTACCCGTGCCGGCAGGCCCAACGCCGAAAACCACGGTGTTATTTTTGATTGCATCGATATACTGCTTTTGCCCCACGGTTTTTGCTTTTATGGGCTTGCCTCGGCTTGTCAGACACACGGTGCTGTCATCCAGCGCCGCCAAATGCGCGCTCTGCCCGTCACGGATCATCCCCACGATATAGGAAACACGCTGCTCGGGTATCTCGCTTTCAGCGGCCTCCTCACAAAGACAGCGCAAAGCCTCGGCGGCGAGGCGCACATTTTCGGCATCGGCGCCCGTTATGGTAATCGCATCGCCGTCAGCCGTTGCGCGATTTTTAATATCAACATCAAAGGCGCTCTCAATTTCCTTGGCATAGGCATCGCAAACGCCAAAAATGCGCGCGGTGACCTCGCTGCTGGCAGTGTGAATGATCTCTTTGTGCATAAAACCTCCCGGTCCCCGGGGGACCTTTATTTAAATCCTTGAAGCAACGCGTACTTAAGGGGATACAGAAAACTCTGCCACGGTGGCGATATCCTCCTCAAAAACAGCGGTACACAAAAGTGTAACACCATCCTCAGCCATCACTACCTCAACCGTTGTGGCAAGCAGCGTGCGCGTTTCGCTTGCGGTGGCAAGGCGAGAGGTAAGTTCACTTTGGGCAAGTGAGAGTGCCTCGGTTGCAGTACGCCTTGCCGCTTGCTCGGTATATTCGTAATACTGTGTAACCGAAAAACCGAAAGGCAACGTGTGCGCGCCTGCGTAAAATTCTTTCCCATTCTCTATTATATCACAACTATTCGTTACATTTCCAGTGTTTTTAAAAACTTTTCCGCTAAGACCGAAAAAAGAAGCCTCGATTTCATAAAAAACACGCCCCGTTAGTATCTTTTCGTCATAGCAAAACGGTACGTTTACGGTAATTGTTTCCTCGGTGCGTGCCAGCACCTGCCCCGCCGCACGCGTTACACGAAAGCCACCTGCCTCGGTATCCATGATCCCCGATGCCAGCACCTGCCCCGCGCGCACATACTCCCCCTCTTCAACCAAGCACTCCCCTTCAAAAACCAAAGGCAACACAACAGTACCGTCCTTTTTTGCAACAAGATTTGCGGGAGAATTGGGTGCCTGTGTGGGCTCGGGCTCCGCTTCCCTGATCTGCACATGTGCGACCGTTCCCGTGAGATTTACGGTAGCATACGCAATACGGCTGTCACTGTGGCGCAGAGCAAGCGTTATGGCATCACTGTCAAGATAAGGCAAAAAACTCCCACAGGAAAGACCCGCCGCAGCAAGTTCCTCCTTCACCTCACGCACGGTAAGCCTCTCACACCCCGTAATATCCACATCCCACACAAAAAGATTTGCCGCCACCAAAAGCACAAGCGCCACAATTGCCCCAAGCACGATACCGGGACGACGTATGAAGCGCAGCCACAATGCGGGCAAGCCCCCTGTTTTATGAACTGTGAGAGCAAGCCCCCCTTCTTTCGCAAGCGCCATAACGCGCACCGCAGAAAAACGGCTGAAGCGGCAAATAACATCCTCGCTTTTTCTTGCTCGTTTTGATCCCCTTGGCGCAATGCCAAGCACGCGGCAGATCTCAAAAAAATCAGTCATTGCGGCAGCAGGGACACAAATATCAGTATAACCAATCAAAAAAAGGTATGCGCTCATTTTTTTGCCTCCTCAAAGCAAAGCGATACGATCCTGCCCGTAACCGTTACGCATCGCGCACCAAATGCGGTGCAAAAAAGCGCCTCGCCGCGAATTTCAAGCACTGCCTTGCCAAGCGCCAAGGTAATGCGATCCTTGCCGTAAGAAAGTATTTTTTTGCAGCCACGCACTACAAGTTCATGCTGTCCCGACAGCGTCAGACCAAAACTGCCGGGCAGTGCCTCGCGCGGAATATCCAATTTCGCCCCGAAGCGGGCCAAAAGATCTCCCTTTTTGGGCATACCGCCACCTCCCATGCCATAAATTTTACTGTTACCTCAAATTTATGGCAAGAATGGGAGGAATATGCGTTGAAAGCAAGGCAATACCCGTACCGCGCGGCATTTGTGGCAATCCTTGGCGTTTTTTTGTTTCTGCTGGCTCTAAAAAATACGGAAATAGCGGCAAACGGTATCAAAAAAGGCATTCATCTTGCCACAAACATGCTCATCCCAAGCCTGTTTCCCTTTTTAGTCATATCCGACCTCGCACTCGCCGCCGGTGTGGGAGATCTTGCAACAAGGCTTTTCGCGCGCCCTGCCCATGCCCTATTCGGCTTAACGGCAAAGGGTACGGCAGTTTTAATGCTCGGGTGGCTGTGCGGTGTGCCCGTTGGCACGGTTAGTGCCATAACGATGCTGAAAAACGGGCAAATATCAAAGCAGGAATTTGAACGGCTGCTCCTGTTTTCCAACACCCCAAGCACGGGGTTTTTGATCGGTGCTGTCGGCGCTTCGCTGTTCGCAAGCAAGGAAGCAGGCATTGTGTTGTTTTTTATCACGCTGTTTGTTTCGTTTATCACGGGGGTGCTTTTGAAATGCTTGGGCGGCAATCTCACACCGATAGTAAGCAGCCACACGGAAGGCTTAAAGAGTGGCATATCGGCAACCCAATTTACAAGCGCCGTACAACGGGGTTTTTTTACCCTGTTGCAGGTATGCGGCTTTGTACTGTTTTTCTCGGCAATAACCGAATGCGCAAAATCACTTGCAAAGGCCCTTTCCCTACCCCCACTTGCCGCAACCGTTTGCGCAGGTTTACTTGAACTGACAGCGGGCGTCAGCGAAGCGGTATTGTGCTTCGAGCCCTATTCTGCATTTGTGCTTTGCGCTTTTTTTGCGGGGTTTTCGGGGCTTTCGATCTGCTTGCAGTTGTTTTCCATTGCGCAAGAGGCGCACCCAAGATTACTTCCCTATCTTTTTTCCAAGTTGGTGCAAGGCGCACTGTGCGCCTTACTTGCCGCCCTGTATCTTGCTGTAAGAAAGCCACAGCTCAAAACCGCCGCTGAGGGCTTTGCCGATTTTGGCAGCGCATCTTTAAGGCTGCCGCCCGTTATTACGCTTGCTACGGTTTTTTTACTGATTTTATGTATTTATATATACAGCGGCGCACGGAGGTTAAGGCTTGTGACCTTTTATCGGGTGAATAAATGAAAAAAGAGAGCATTGCTGCTCTCTTTTTTCATTATTGCGCAATCATTAAGCCTCTTGCTTGATAACTTCTTTGCCGTCGTAAGAACCGCATGCCTTGCAAACATGATGAGCAAGTACGTACTCGCCGCATTTTGCGCATTTTACCATACCGGGCATTTCGAGCTTGGAGTTGTTGGAACGTCTCTTATCTCTGCGCGCTTTGGAAACTTTTTTCTTCGGAACTGCCATTTTATCTACACCTCCTTGGGATACTTATACATAATTACAAGTTATTATATCACTCTTTTTCTTGTTTGTCAACCCATTTTTGCAAAATTGCCAATCTTGGATCAATTTCTTTTTTTGCGCATCCGCAATCACCCAAACGCTTGGGCTTACCGCACCTATCGCAAAGCCCCTCACAATCCTCGCTACACAGCAAACGCATGGGAAAGCACATCAAAAGTTCCTCTCTTAAAGGCTCATCCACATCGAGCTTGCCGTCACGTATCATCACG
This sequence comes from Clostridia bacterium, assembly GCA_017502975.1. GTDB lineage: Bacteria > Bacillota > Clostridia > Oscillospirales > CAG-272 > Firm-07. The sequence continues at coordinate 86,341 of JAFVTV010000037.1, forward strand.
TAGGCATCATCCATCTCGGCAAGCTTTTCCTCGGTGATCGAGCCCTCGGGCGCTACGGTGCGCTCAAAATCCAGCGCAAATTCACCCGTGACCGCCTCAAGGCAGCGTGCACAGCTTCCGCGGTAAGGGAGCGTTGCCCGCAAATACAAGCGCATATAGCCGGCATCATCGGTAATATACCCCTTAACATGCGCATTTTCGGGAAAGGTAACGTCAAAAACAGGTTCCGGCGTGAGATCGTACTCGATCTCCATGCGGGTGCTCTCGCCGCGCAAAAGCGGCCCCATATTTAAAATCACGGTATTCCCCCTCCTTTTTTGTAGCCGTTACTATTATAATGTGAGAAAAACCGATTGTCAAGAGATTTTTCCTTGAAAATTCGCCATTTTTTGCACAAATCCACACTCTTATGCTATAATATAATAAAAAATAAATGTAGGAGAAGATCATGGAAAAGATACTCACTGCATCAGAAATGAAATCATACGACAGGGCAACGATAAAAAAAGGAACACCCTCGCTTGTATTGATGGAGCGTGCCGCGCGCGCTGCATTTGAAATGTTGCTTAGTGACTTTCCCTGCAGGCAAGTCCTGCTTTGCTGCGGTTGCGGCAACAACGGCGGCGACGGGCTTGCCATGGCGCGTCTACTGGCCCTGCACGGCATACCCGCTACCGTTTGCTATCTCGGTGCTTTCACTGAGAGCGGCACCCCCGACACCACTGCTATGAGTGAGGAGTGTGCTGCGCAATATGCCCTGCTTCCCCCTGAAATTCCCGTGCTTGCAGCACCCGATTTTGAGGGCGTTAGCGTTGTGGTGGATGCCATTCTCGGCATTGGCATCTCACGCCCGCTTTCCGGAAAAATTCTTAAAGCCGTACAGGCGATCAATGCTGCCGGGCTACCCGTTTTGGCAATCGATATCCCCACCGGTATCCACGCCGATAGCGGTGCGGTCATGGGCGGTGCCGTGGCAGCCACCAAGACCGTCGCGATTGCCGCCAAAAAATACGGGCACCTGCTTTTCCCCGGCACACAGTTTTGCGGTGAGGTTGTTATTGCCGATATCGGCATTGAAATTGGTGAGGTGCGGGGACACATTTTAGAGAAATGCGATCTTGCAGCCCTTCCCCCGCGCCCACGCCGCGCGCACAAGGGCACCTTTGGGCGCGTGCTTGTGATAGGCGGCAGCCGCGATATGAGCGGTGCGGCACTTCTTGCCGCCAAGGCTGCTTATCGTGCAGGTACAGGGCTTGTTGAAATCCTTGCGCCCGAGGAAAATCGCTTGGTATACCAGATTGCGCTTCCCGAGGCGATTGTTACCTGCTACAATGACAGAAACGCGCCCCTACAGTTGAAGGACGCCTTGACACGTGCCGATGCCGTAGCCCTTGGCATGGGGCTTTCGCAAACTGACACAGCAAGAATGCTGGTAGAGCAAACGCTTAGCACAAACGGTATTCCGCTTATAATTGATGCCGATGCCCTTAACCTAATTGCGGCAGATATGACACTGCGCGCGCGGCTGTATCTGCGCGAGGGTGCTATACTCACCCCCCACCCCATGGAAATGTCGCGTCTATCCTTACTGCCACTCTCCGAGGTTATGGGGGATATGCCCCGTGCCGCACTATCACTTGCAAAGGATAGTGGAAAGACCGTGGTATTAAAGGATGCGCACACCGTAATTGCGCATGAGCAAGACTTATTCTTTAACACCTATGGCAACAGTGGTATGGCGACCGGTGGCAGCGGTGACGTGCTTGCCGGCATCATTGCCTCCTTGGCGGCACAGGGTGCCACACTCCCCGTGGCAGCCACCTGTGGCGTTTTGGCGCACGCCTTGGCAGGCGACGTTGCCAAAGAGCGGCACGGCAATCACGGCTTAATGGCAAGTGATATTACAGAAGCACTTTCCTACGTCTTACCTTAAATCGCCAATATTCCAATTTATTTTGTGTTTTTTCCAATTTTCAAAAAATATTTTTCTATATTTACTAACATTATCCTCTTTTGTTTTCCATTTGTCGACAATCAAAAAAGATAAACAAAAAGATCCGCCCACAGAGTGAAAGAGCTAACCTTCACCCTGTGGGCGATATTTTTAATCCTTAGAAAAAATGAAATGTGCCGAAATTAAGCCGTATATCAAATAGATCAGAGAAATAGCAAAGGCAAGCAGCGCACCAAACCAAAGAATATATGTTTCGGCATCCAAAACAAAGATAATGACCATGATCAAGCCCGCAAGAAAGCGCGGTATCTCTCTTTTGGCACGCATCATGTGATTTTCAACCAAAACAATGCGAAGAAGCGGCAGCACCACCGAATAAATACCAAGCAGCAGTAACAAGAATTCGGTTTGCAGCAGCATAAGTGCAACACCCAGCAAAATAGAAAACAGAGTCATGAGAAGGTTGAGCCACTCACCGCGCCCTCTGATCCTTTTCAGCGCAAAAAGCAAGGCGGGCAAATTTAACACCGCTGTCAGCAATCCCATAGCAATGATAAGGATATCAAACACCTCTCTTGCGTAAGGTGCAAGAAATATAAGCAACACGCCAATGCCAACGCCAAACAAAGTAGAAAGAATGAGGCGCATGATGTAATATTTTTTATATCGATTCATAAAGATCTCCTTAAATATATAGAAGCACGCGGCAAATGCCCTTCGCAAGCAACAGTAGATACCGAAAAACCCGTTTTATTTGCTTGAAGAGCCAAGGATCTTTGCGTTAAGATAGGAAACAACGGCGGCAGGTAGCAATTCGTGCGGTGCCACTCCCTTGCTTAGCGTGGCGCGCACACGCGTAGAGGAAAGATCGGCATATGGCGCTTCAGCCTCCAGAAAAACAGTTCTAGCGCGGGGATTGCGCGAAAGATTATAGGCGGCCATCTCCTGCTCATAGGCAAGATCCGCCTCGTTACGCACACCCTTGACGATCACGTCGGCACCCAATTGGTCAAACAGATCTACCAGCATACCTTCATCTGCCACAACACGCACCTTTGGCATACCGGCAGTGGCGAGGCGCGCCATTTCTGCACGCTCGCCGATCGTAAACATATACGATTTCGCCGCGTTATTCATCACCGCAACCACAACCTCATCATAAAGCGCCAAGGCGCGCTTTACGATATCAAGATGCCCCAGGGTGATGGGATCATAACTGCCGGGCAGCAATGCAAGACTCATAGCGTGCCCTCCCGATCCGCCACCTCACAAGGGGTAAGCAGGCAAACGTGTGCCGCGCCATAGCGACTGCGGCGCAGAACCGTATATTGCGCTTGCAACGCTGCGTTATCGGCAAACACCGCATCGGGATCTCCCGTTTCACAAACAACGATACCGCCCGCCAAGAGCATCTTTTTTTCAGCAATCAGGGCAAGGCATTGCGGCACGATCCCACCGGCATAAGGGGGGTCAAGAAAGATCAAATGAAAAGGTGCGCCACGGTAGGATCTTAAAAAGCCAACCGCATCGGCACGTAAGATTTCCGCCTTAGGGGAAAGCCTTGTATGCGCGGCGTTTTTGGTGATCACATCGATCGCAGACCTTTCATGATCCACAAAAACAGCATGCGCCGCACCGCGACTGAGCGCCTCAAGCCCCATTTGACCCGATCCGCCAAAGAGATCAAGCACACGGCGATCCGCAAGCTCATTTTGCAGCATAGAGAATACTGCCTCCTTGGTGCGCTCTGCCGTGGGGCGCGTCAATTCGCCCGTGGGTGCTATCAGCTTGGTGCCTCTTGCGCTCCCCGTAATAATACGCATCATATCTCACTCCCCCTTTCCGTGAAAATAACGATATATGGCAAGTGCCAGCACAGGCCCCACGCCGGGGGCTGCGGCAAGCTCCTGCTCGCTTGCGCGTTTGATTGCGGCAAGTCCGCCAAAGTGCTTTAATATCACTCTTGCCTTTTGCTTGCCGACACCGGCTATTTTTTCAAGCTCCGATACTCTTACGGTCTTTCGCTTCGCCTCACTCATACGGCGGATCGAAAAACGGTGCACCTCCTCTTGAATGCGATAAATGACGGTATATACCGCCTGATCAAGTGCAATAGAGATCTCCTCATGCTCGGTGCAAAGCGCACGGGTCTTATGATATTCATCCTTGACCATGCCAAAAATCGGCACAGTTACACCGTGCTCCTCAGCAACACGACGGGCAATGCCCACGTGCGTGCGACCACCGTCAAGCAAAATGAGGTCAGGCAGGCTTGAAAACGAGCCCTGTGCATCGGATAAATGTGCAAAACGGCGTGAAAGCGCCTCTCGCATTGAGGCATAATCATCCGTTCCGGCAACCGACTGAATGCGGAAGGTACGGTAATCACTCGGCTTGAATTTTCCGTTTTCCCACACGATCATGCCACAGGTCTTATGCTCCGCCCCAAGATTGGAAATATCATAACTTTCTATACGGCAAGGCACGACCTCAAGCGCCAAAAGCGCGGCAAGGCGCACCATTGTTCCATCGCTTTGCTCCGCCTCACGGCGGGCACTTGCCGCACGCTCGCGCGCGTTACTCACGGCAAGTTCGCAAAGCGTCTTTAATTCTCCGCGCTCGGGCGTGTGAAGTTGAACCTTACGTCCTGCGGCCTGTGACAAAAAATCACCAAGCAGGGCACGGTCCTCCTCATTTTGCGAAAAGGAAAGAAGCACGCGCGGCGGAATATCGGAGCGGTGCCGATAATGCTCATAAAGAAACGACAAAATCGCCTCATTTTCATCAAGCATCTCATCGGGGGAAAATACCGTTTCGGTCTTATCCACCAAAGCACCCTCACGTACATAAAACACCGACATAACAGCACTGAAATCATCACGGTAGAAGCCGAAAACATCCTCTGCCGTATCGGGTGAAGCCACGACCTTTTGTTTTTGTGAAAGATTTTCAAGTGCAAAAAGCGTATCACGCAGAGAAGCCGCCTTTTCAAACTCCTCACTCTCAGCCGCAACACTCATTTCCTCGCGTATGCGGCGGCGCGTTGCAGCCGCATTGCCGCGCAGAATATCTGCAGCACAGCGAACGCGCTCGGCATAAGCCTCGGGAGTAACTTCCCCCGTGCACACACCGCAGCACTGCCCCAGTTGATAGTAAAGGCAGGGGCGCTCCTTTTTGATATCGCGCGGAAACTGCCGTTTGCAGGTAGGCAGCCCCAAGGTTTTATTTAAGGTGCGCAGCACCGTTCCTGCCACCGAAGCACCCGAATAGGGCCCAAAATAACGCCCCTTATCGGCTTCTCTTGCGCGCGTAAACACCAATCTTGGGTACAGTTCATCTGTAATTTTGATGTAAGGATAGGATTTTGCATCCTTTAAGCGAATGTTGTATTTGGGGGCGTACTGCTTGATGAGGGTATTCTCAAGCGCCAGCGCCTCGATTTCGGTATCGCACACAAAATAGTCAAAATCCGCCACAAGCGCAACCATGCGTGCCGTCTTATAATTCTTTTCGCCGTTGTGAAAATATTGCGATACGCGATTTTTTAGTTTTCGCGATTTACCAACATAAATAACCTTACCTCTTGCATCACGCATAAGGTAAACACCGGGAGATAACGGCAGACTGTTCGCTTTATCGAGCAATCGCGCACGACATTGTTCAGTTTGCATCTGCATTTACCTCCTCAAAATTAAACAAGAAAGGGGCGCACCACGGCGCGCCCCTCGTCATCAGTGCGGTTATATCCCGCCACGGCTTGTCTTATTATTCAAAATCGTTATGAATGAGCTCCTGCAGCCCGTCAAGTGCGTCTACCTCGTCAGCGCCGTCTGCGATCAGCTTGATCGTCATGCCCTGCGCAATGCCAAGAGAAAGAACACCAAGCAAGCTTTTTGCATTTACCTTGCGGTCATCCTTTTCAACCCAAACAGAACTTCTATAGCCGTTCGCCTTTTGAATAAAAAAGGTTGCCGGCCGCGCGTGCAGGCCGATGGAATTTGTAATAGTAACCTCGCGAGAAATCATATCGGTCAACACTCCATTCTTTCTTACTATTTGCACAAAAACAAATGGGACTTTCGTCTCTTTATAATTAGTATATCAAAAGGTTTTTTAAAAATCAATGGGCATTTTTTGGGTATTTTGGTACCGTTCGCGCCAAAAATATGTGCATTTTGACACAAAATCAACGAATTTCGGTGATAGAAATCACTTGAATATCAAGGTTGCTTGTTTGTGTCATAACGAAAAGCGGCTTCCCACTCTCCACTATGAGATCACTGTCTACAACCAGTGCCCCCTCACGCAAAATACCGTGACAGGATAGTGTGCCAACAAGGTCAACATAGGCATATTCGCTACCGTTTTCCCCCTCACGCCAAGTAATCACGGGCTCATCAAGCAGCATGCCAAGCTCAACAAACCCATCCTCAGTTTCAACGTAAAAAACAGTACCTGCCGCAAGATCCTCCACCAGATCATATCGCACCGCACTCACCTCAAATGCCACCGCAAAGGAGCTTTTTGTGCGGTCGTTTTCAAATATATCTGCCAAATTATCCTTTTGCCAGATCGCAAGCACGGTGAGAAGGATGAGCAGAATGATCGCCACATCCAAAATGTTTATTTTGGCATGCCTTACGGTTCTGCTTTTTTCATCGTTATTCATACCATTACCACCTTTTTTCAATTGAAACACAAGTGCCCGTTGCAAGCGAGCCAGCAAAACTGACCGTATAGGAGCCGCCCTTGGCAATACGGGTACCACTTACACTGTAACCGATGCCCTCTTCATATTCCGCGCAAATCGCCACAGTTACCGAAACGATTTTTGCAGATGCGTGCTCACTCTCCCCTGCCTGCGTTTCCCCTCCGCGCAAAAACGAAGAAGGGAGCGTATAAGGCCTTGATGTAATAGCCACGATCTCTCCCATAGTATTTCCTGTTTTGGGATCGATCAGCAATGTTCCTTGTGCAGGTGCTGCACCAAGATC
>JAFVTV010000038.1 GCA_017502975.1 Clostridia bacterium
AGCAAGGCGTGTGAAAAGGAGTACGAACAAATTGTCCGTACTCCTTTTGTTATTTTTTCGGAAGGTGTTGCCCCCTGCGTGTCATCTTGAGCGGAGTCCGCCCGAGATTCTACCTTCGCTTTGCTCGGTGCTGCTTCGCAGTTCGACTCCGCTCCGCTTCGCTCAGAATGACACGGGCGGACGCAGTCGAAACCCGAAGGGCGAACGGCAACGCCGTTCGGATCTCGCAGGGAGATTAAAACCTGCTTTATGGAAGGCACCCCTTGGCGACCTTTTTTTATTTTATACGATCAAAGCATAACTCTTGCAATTCCCTGATGACCCAAGGGGATGAGCACACCTTCTTTTATGGGGCAGGCAAGGTCGGGATGGCCGCTGAAATTGAGGCGTCGCACCAGGCGGGGAGCGGCAAGATCGGAAATATCCGCAATTACCACGTCGCCCTCCAAGCGGTCACATACATAAAGCATATTCCCCGCCACAACAGGCTTACCGGAGAGCGTAACACCCTCTATCCTAGCGATTGGCAGGTTGCTAAATTGCTCCTCCTTGCGGATATCAAAAGCAACGTATCCGCCGCCGAAAACAGCAAGCGCTGTGTGGGGCTGCGCGGTTGCGGTCACGCCCTCGGGAAAGCCAAGGCGCCCCTGTACCGCCGCACCGTCGGCGAAGATGTCTCCCTCGGTATCATACCAGCGAATATTACCCGCATGCCAATAGCCACCGTAGTATCTGCCGTCAACACCCGTATGCACGAGCTGGCGATGATAGAGCAGCCCGGGTACACCCTTGTCGCGGCGCACCTCCCTGATATCGGCGAGGTCTGTGATATCCAGCACTGACAAGGGCTTATCCCCCGTGTGCACGAAAAGATATTTTCCGTTTTTTGAGGGAACGACCTGCGCGCAGGGACGCCCCTCAAGCGAGGTGCCGCCAACCCTTACAAGCGTGTCGCCCTCGGGCTTGTAAATGGCAACACCCGCGGTGCCTAACGCTGCGTAAAGCTTGCCGTTTTCGGCGCGGATATCCATGGCAAACCCCTCGGTCTTGCAGGCAGAAAGTTCGTTTAACGCGGTGTCAAACACGCGAATGCCGCCCATGCCGCACGCGGCATAGACGCGATCCCCAAGCAATGCAATGGCATGCACCTGCCCCTTAGTATGCAGGATCTCCGCACCCTTTGTGTTATCCCCCGCATAGGCATCGTAATAGCAGGTATCTCCCTCTCTCACCGCGCCTTGCGCGTGCCGCAAGGGAGCAAAATAGTGCCCCTTGGCAACAAAAAGGTTCTCGTTGCCAACAGTGATATAAAGTCTGCCCTCCTGTGCTGCCACACCCGTAACGGGCGCATACTGCACCTTGGTTGGGTCAAAGGGCAGCATGGGCAGGCGCAGAGTGCGCCCTGCCTCGGGCAATTTAATATGCTGACGCGTGGCGGGAATTGCCGCGTGATCAACAAGAACAGGCGCCGTGGGATCTGTAACGTCATACACCCAAATACCGTTAAAGGTGTGCGACACCACGGCATAGTTGCCACAGGGTGTTACATTCCACATATCGTAATTGCTGTAATAATAGCGGATGGGAAAGACCGTGACCGAGAGCTCTTTGGGGTTTTCGCGGTCGCTGATATCAAATATCGCAAAGCCGTTGCCCCGCCCATATCGAGGGTCCTCGCAGTCGTCAAAATCAGCGCTTGCGGGGTGATGCCCAAAGGCGACAAACAGCTTGCCGTCCTTTATCCAAACGCCATCAGCCCTGCCCCTTTGCGGCAGGGTAAAGATCGCGCGCGGGCGCGCAACATCCGAAATGTCAAAGGCATTGACCTGCCTCTCCCGCCAGGAGCCCGTGTAAAGCACACCGTCGTGCACCACGATCGACTGCACCTCGCCCGCACGAATAGAGGAAACATGGCGCGGTGCGCTAAGATCGGCAAGGTCAAGAAATTCCACACCAAAGCTGCGGCAAGCAACCGCAACAAAGTGCGAGAAAAAGGTTACCCCTGTTGCAAACTCCACAGTGTTATAATGACAGCAGATAAAGGGTGCTTGGGGGTCGGTCACATCAATAAGATATAAGCCGTTTTCCCTAGCGGTGACAGCGGCAATGCGGCGCCCCGCGGCAACGGTATCACTTACGGCTATGGCACGCGTGTTACCAAGACCGCCCAGTGTGGCAAGCGGCATCAGCGCCTCGCCATCTGCGGCAAAAATGCTAAGGCTGCCCCCCTCAAGCGCGCGATTTACAAGATAGAGATACCCACCAAGGCTGGCAATGCCGTTGCCACCCGCAAACTCGGTTTTACAAAGAGAAAGCTTTGTTTCGGGTATGGGAGGCGGAAAAGGCCCATTTTCGGGCTTGTAGATCTGGTATACCATAAAATATCACTCCTTGTCTTCCTAACAAATATAATAGCATACTCCATCAAAAAGCGCAAGGACTTTTTGTAACACAGGCACAAAAAACCTGCCTTCTGAAAACCAAAAAACATTTATTAATAAATATGTAAAAAAACCCTTGACTTTCCACTTGCTTGGTGCTATAATCAGTTGGATTTTAAAAAATACACGAGGTTATTAGCACTATGGAAACCCTACTTTCACTATCACTTGCCCTCATTGCGGGGCTGATGCTCTCCCGCCTTGCAAAGCTGGCGGGGCTCCCTGCCGTTACGGCGTATCTCATTGCGGGCGTTGTGCTTGGCCCTTACCTCATCGGTGCCATTGGCATTGAGGGTCTTGGCTTCATCAGCAGCGAAAACGTACATAGCTTTTCGATCATTTCCGATGTGGCGCTCGGCTTTATCGCCTTCTCCATCGGTAACGAGTTCCGCCTCGCGGAGCTCAAAAAGATCGGCAAGCAGGCAACCGTTGTCGGGATCTTTCAAGCAGTGGTGGCGACCCTGTTGGTGGATGCCGCGCTGATCGGCATACATTTCGCTATGCCCGACAAGCTTCCCCTGCCTGCCGCTATCGTGCTGGGCGCCGTAGCCTCGGCAACCGCACCTGCCGCAACCCTTATGGTCGTGCGTCAGTACAAGGCAAAGGGTCCGCTTACCAATATGCTTTTGCCCGTGGTGGCTCTTGACGACGCTGTGGGTCTGATGCTCTTCGCTATTTCCTTTGGTATCGCAAAGGCGCTGATGTCCGGTGCCGTTGACGTAATTTCTATCATTATTGAGCCCATTATCGAGATCGTGCTCTCCTTGGTGCTCGGCGCTGTGATGGGGGCTCTTATCACCTTCTTCGAGCGCTTTTTCCATTCGCGCTCCAAGCGCCTTTCGATGTCGGTGGCATTCGTGATGCTCACGGTAGCTCTTTCCACACTGAAATTTGAAATCGGCGGCGTGCATATCGGCTTCTCGTCGCTGCTTACCTGCATGATGCTCGGCACGGTGTTCTGCAACCTTTGTGACTTTTCCGAGGAGCTTATGGACCGTCTTGACCGCTGGACTGCCCCCATCTTTATCCTGTTCTTCGTCATCAGCGGCGCGGAGCTTGAGCTTTCGGTATTTACCGATTTCGCCGTTGTAGTGATCGGTCTTGTCTATATCCTCGCACGCTCGGCGGGTAAATACGCGGGTGCTTATGCAAGTTCCAAAGCAACACACTGTGACCCCAACATTGTAAAATATCTTGGCATTACCCTCCTGCCGCAGGCAGGTGTGGCGCTTGGCATGGCAATCAAGGCAAAGGAACAGCTTGGCGCTGAGGGCGCGATCGTTTCTAACATCACCCTCATGGCAGTGCTCATTTACGAGCTTGTCGGCCCGATGCTGACCAAGATGTGCCTACTGAAGGCAGGCGATATCAAGCCCGAGGGCAAGACAAGTGCCCGTGAGGAGGCAAAGCAAAAAATGGAGCAAGCGACAAACGCGGAGCGCGAAAAAGCACCCGCTATGCAAAAATAAACAGCCAAACACCCCCAAAAACATTCGGCGATCTGCCACAAAGCAGGTCGCCGTTTTCTTTCTCCTTTTGCCATTGTGCTGAATTTTGCATATTTACCCACAATTTCCGAAAAAATGTAGATTTATTCATAATTTTGTGCTATATTGAAATAAGTATATTCTTTTGGAAGGAAACCACGATATGCCCGAAAAGCCCTCCCCTCACACCGGTCACAGAGAACGCATGCGTAAGCGCTTGGCAGCCACCTCTCCTGCAGGCTTTGCCGATCATGAAATTCTTGAAATGCTGCTTTACTACACCTATGCCCGCGGAGACACCAACGAGATCGCACATGCGCTGATCGAGGCGTTTGGCTCGATAGAGGGCATCCTTGATGCCGATCCTGCACGCTTGCAAACGGTTTTGGGCGTTGGTGAGAGTTGTGCCGTTTTCCTCACGCTTCTCGGTGAGATCTCTCGCCGCTATTTTACACAAAAGATTTCGGACAAGGAAAGCGAGCGCGCGGTGCTTGACACCCCCGAGCGGCTTGCAAGCTATCTTGCCCTGCGCTTTGTGGGCGCCACAAAAGAGCTTGCCTATGCACTTTTGCTTGACAACAGCATGCGCCCCGTGGATTGCTTCCCCATCAGCACAGGCACCGTTTCGGGCGTTTCGATCTCTGTGCGCGACATTGCCGAGCGTGCATACACAAAAAAGGCGGCTGCCGTGGTGCTGGCGCACAATCATCCGGGCGGCATTGCCGTTCCGTCAAGCGAGGATATTTCCCTGACCCTTCGCATTTCTGAGGCACTTTCCCTGCTTGGCATTCCGCTTGTTGAACATTTTGTATTTTCTGACAGATCCTATGCCCCCATCCTTTGCCGCTTTGAAGAAAGGCAGGCCGAGAGCGTTGCTGCCTCGCCGCTTTTTGATAAGATAAAACAAAATTTTCAAAAGAAGAAAGGAGACCGTTCATGAACAACGATCAGCAAACCACCACCAAAGAAAAAAACGCGTTTTTGCGTTTTCTTGCACGAAAGGATATTGTTTTTTCAGCCAAGCGATATGGCATTGATGCCCTGGGCGCAATGGCACTGGGCCTATTTGGCTCACTGCTGATCGCAACGATCTTCAATGCGATCGGTCTGATCCCCCCGCTTGCCTTCTTTAAGACCATTGGCAGCTACGGCGCACAGGCCGCGGGCCCCGCTATGGCCGTTGCCATTGCTTTTGCGCTGAAGGCGCCCCCTCTTGTAATGTATTCCTCTGCCCTTGTCGGCCTTATCGCAAACAGCCAAGGCGGCGCGGGCGGCCCTCTTGCCGTGCTCCTCATTGCCGTTGTTGCCATTGAATGCGGCAAGGCGGTTTCCAAGGAAACCAAGGTCGATATTCTTGTTACCCCCTTTGTAACCGTGTTTGTTGGCGGTGTGCTCGCTATCCTCGTTGCCCCGCACATCGGCACGGCGGTTGGCTTTATCGGTAAATTTATCGGTTGGGCTACCTTCCTGCAGCCCTTCCTTATGGGCGTTGTCATTTCGGTCGTTGTAGGTGTGGCGCTCACGCTCCCCATCAGCTCTGCCGCGATCTGTGCCGCCATCGGCCTTTCGGGCGTTGCCGCCCTTGCCAGCGGCACCATGACCCCCGATCAGGTGCACGGCGTGGCGCTTGCCGGCGGCGCGGCGGTTGCAGGCTGCTGTGCGCAAATGGTAGGCTTTGCTGTGATCAGCTTTAAGGAAAACGGCTGGGGCGGCCTTGTTTCGCAGGGTCTTGGCACCAGCATGCTCCAAATGCCCAATATCATTCGCAACCCCCGCATCTGGATCCCCGCAACGCTCGCTTCTGCCATCACGGGCCCCATTGCCACTTGCGTATTTAAGCTGCAAATGTACGGTGCTGCCATCAACTCTGGCATGGGCACCTGCGGTCTGCTTGGCCCCATTGGCATTGTGCTTGGTTGGTTTGATAAAGCCTACCCCGCAAGCGTTGGTGCCTTTGATTGGATCGGGCTCCTGCTGGTTTGCTTCGTGCTGCCTGCTCTGCTTTCCTTGGGCTTTGCGACCCTTCTGCGCCGCATTGGCTGGATCAAGGAAAACGACATGAAATTGGATTGATGATAGATTTATGAAAGTAATGGAAAAGGGAGAGGACTTTTGCAAAAGTCCTCTCCCTTTTCCATGCTTGCCTTTGGCAAGCATTCCTTTTCCCTCTCCCAAAACCTTTGATAAAAATGTTACACCTTGAGAAAGATGCTGCTGCCACACGTCGCGACATGCAAAAAACACGCTCCTGCAAGGGAAACGCAAACAAGGCGCTCCATGATCGTAGGGGGCGGCGCCTCGACGCCCCGTGATCCGCGATATGCAAAAGGAGGTTGTGTTTCGCACAACCTCCTTTGCCTGTTTACTCCACCCGATAGCCTGCCGCAACAATAGCGGCGGTCATATCCTCAACGGTTATTTTACTGTCTGCCAAAACGGTCACGGTCTTTGCCTCAAGATCTACCTTTGCCGTTTTTGCGCCAAGCGCCAATATTGCCTTTTCCACGTGCGCCGCGCAGTGCATGCACATCATGCCCTCTACGTGCAGTACCGTGGTTTTCAACTCTTTTTTCCCAAACAGCATTTCGTTTTTCTCCTTTTCCTTTTTCTCTTTTCTTTGCTTTTCTCTTTCCTTTAATACCGAGGGCACAAATCTGCCCAACCGCAGGGCGTTACACACCACAAACAGCGAGGATAGGCTCATGGCGGCAGATGCCACCATGGGTGTGAGCAAAAGCCCCCAAACGGGATAAAAAACACCTGCCGCAAGCGGAATACAAAGAGCATTGTAAAAGAGCGCCCAAAACAGGTTTTGGCGGATATTGCGGCGCGTTGCGCGCCCAAGCTCTATCGCCGCCGCGGCATCCATCAAGGAGTTCCCCGCCAGTACCACACCGGCACTCTCCACGGCAACGCCCGTGCCCGCCCCAATGGCAACCCCAACGTCGGCAAGGGCAAGGGCGGGGGCATCGTTGATGCCGTCCCCCACCATAGCGGTTGGCGCCTCGGCTACATATTCCTGTACAATGCGCGCCTTGTCGGCGGGCAAAAGTCTTGCACGGTATGCGGAAAGTCCCGCCTGCGCGGCGATCCTTGCGGCAGTGATATCGTTATCACCCGTCAGCATCACACTCTTAACGCCAAGCCCGTCAAGCGCCTCTACCGCCGCAGGGCTGTCGGAGCGCAGCGTATCTGCCACGCCAAAAACGCCAAGTATCTCCTCTGCGCAGGAGAGAACCACCACGCTTTTGCCCTCATTTTCAAGGCGCGTGGCGATCTTTTGCGCCTCGGCTGTCAGCAAGGGGCTCCCCTCGCCCAAAAATAGCGCCGTTTGCCCCGCAAGCAGCTGCTCTCCCTTATCCGTAAGGGCACTCACGCCAAGCCCTGTTACAGTGCGAAAATCATGCACCGGAATGCGCCGCTCGGTCAGCGCCGCCAGCGGCCTTGCCACGGGATGCGCCGAATATTCCTCGATAGAGGCGATGGCGGCAAGAAACATATCGCGATCCCCCGAAAGACAAACGGTGTCGGTTACGGCCATTTTTCCTTCGGTGAGCGTGCCCGTTTTGTCTGTTAAGAGGGTTTTTACCCCTGCCAGCACCTCAAGCGCCTCGGCGCTTTTAAAGAGAATACCAAAGTGCGCCCCTCTGCCACACCCCACAGTAATGGCGGTGGGGGTCGCAAGGCCAAGCGCGCAGGGGCAGGATATGACAAGCACCGATACCGCCGTACGGAAGGCAAGGGCAATATCCCTTGCTACGATCAGCCAAACGGCGGCGGTCAGCGCGGAAATGGCAAGCACAGCAGGCACAAACACGGCACTCACGCGGTCTGCAATGCGCTGTGCGGGCGCCTTTGTGGCGGCTGCCTCCTCAAGCAGCGCCGCGATACGGCGCAGTGCCGTATCCTCTCCCACGCGCTCAACACGCAGGTGTATGGCGCCGTCCTCTAAAACGGTTGCGCCCGAAACGGTATCGTTTTCCTTTACCGTGCGGGGCAAGGATTCGCCCGTGAGCATTGCCTCATTTACGCTGCCCGTGCCCGAAATAACGGTACCGTCAGCGGGTATTTTTTCACCCGTGGGCACACTTACCACATCCCCCACCTGCAGTGCCGCCAGCGGCACAATTACCGTTTTGCCGTCCTTAACCAAGCGGGCGGTGGTGGGCTCCTCGGCGATCAGCGCACGCACCGCGCCAACCGCACGGTGCCGCGCGCGCCCCTCAAGATATTTTCCAAGCGAAACAAGCGTGAGGATCATGGCGGCGGATTCAAGATACAATTCATGCAGATATTGATGCACGAGGGCATGATTTTGTGTGGCTGCACCTACAAAAATAAAGACACCTGCAACCGCCCCGTAAACCAGCGATGCCGCCGACCCGATCGCCACAAGAGAATCCATATTGGGTGCGCCGTGAAAAAGCGCCGAAAAGCCGTTGCGGTAAAAGCGCCGCTGGGGAATGATCACCGCGGCGGTCAATACCGCCTGTAACAGGAAAAATGCCACGGGATAGCGCTCTGCATCCAAAATAAAGGGTGCGGGAAGCGGTGTCATATGCCACATGGCTACCAGCATTAAAATTGCGGTCAGCACGGCGCTGTACAAAAGTCTTGCCTTTTCCCGCTTTCTTTCCCCCTCATCGGCATTGCCGTCGCGCCCCTGCTCCTCGGCAAGCCCGTAGCCCGCACGCGAAAGCGCCCCCTTTAACCTTTGAAAGAGTGCCTTTTCGTTTTCCCCTTCGCCAAGAGTGACGGTCAATGTATTGGAAAGAAGACTTACCGTAAAGGGTGTTTGCTGTGGCAACACACCGCGCACGGCACGCTCTACGTGCGCCACGCAAGCGGCACACGTCATGCCCTTTACCGCAAAAACGATCTTTTTCATAGTAGTCCTCCTTCCCTTTTTCCACTGTTAGTATAGACTATCTTTTCGGGAAAATCAAGTTTTTCCCACTCTTTACCTACTCGAAAAAGTAAAAAAAATGTGAACTTTTGTTAAAATTATATAATTTATATTATATTTAGTTGAAAGTTAATAATATTTATGATATAATATTTTACAATATATGTCGTATTTGCACTGACATCAACAATGGCAAGCGATGCCGCCGTTTTGCGCGGCTTGCCAAAAAGGAGGGTAAAAAGCATGGAATGTCCAAAAGAAATATTGGTCATGTGGGATATGGTAAAAAAAGCCCTGCGAGAGGAATATTCCGCCACCTACTGTGACCTTTGGTACGGTGATATTACCCCTGCTAGCTATGATGTTTCCACAAAAACGCTGATCTTTGATACAAAGTCTACCTTCATCACCAACCAGCTGATCGAAAAGCACAAAACAAAGCTCGAGCAAAAATTTGCCGATGTTTGCGGGCTTGATATCATCCTTGGCTTCCACAATCTTGAGGAGGACGATCCGTTTGACATTCAACTGATGCAAATGACGCGGCAAAAGTTTGGAGAAAGCGGCGCGCAAATGCTGAAAACGCAACTCCTTTACGAAAACGCGCCCGTGCAGGACGGTGCCGAAAAGGCGCTGCGCTCCCGCTACACTTTTACCAACTTTATTGTGGGTGAAACAAACAAATTTGCCCGCGCGGCATGCTGGAAGGTAGCAAACAACCCCTCAAACGAGTGGAACCCCCTGTTTATTTACGGCCCCTCGGGCGTTGGTAAGACCCACTTGATGTACGCGGTGGTCAACGAGATCCTGATGCAAAACCCCTATGCCAAGGTGATCTACACCAAGGGCGAGGAATTTGTAAACTACATGATCGAATGCCTTTCCCACAAATCCATGTCGGCATTCCGTGACAGATACCGCGAATGTGACGTGCTTTTGATTGACGATATTCAGTTTATCGCGGGCAAGGTTTCCACGCAGGAGGAGTTCTTTAATACCTTTGATACGCTGTTTTCCGACGGTAAGCAGATCATTCTTGCCTCTGACCGACCGCCGCGTGATATCAATCCCCTGTCCGAGCGTCTTCGTTCCCGCTTTGAGCAAGGTCTTTTGGCAGACATCGGCTTACCCGATTTTGAACTTCGCACCGCAATTATCAAGAAAAAGGTAGAGGATATGAATATCGTTCTGCCCGATGAGGTGCTCAGTTATCTTGCGGAAAACCTGCGCTCCAACATCAGACAAATTGAGGGTGCTATGAAAAAGCTTGCCGCAAAAAGCATGCTTGACGGCAGAAATATTACCCTGGAACTTGCGCGCGACTGTGTCAGTGACCTGCTTGGCGATACCGAGCCCTTGAACGTGACCATTGATAAGATCTTTGCCGCCGTTTATAAAAAGTTTGATATCCCGAAGGAGGAGATCGTTGGTAAAAAACGAACCAAGGAGATCGCAAAGGTTCGCCACATCACCATTTATCTTATTCGCGAAATTACCGAAATGTCTTATCCCAACATCGGCAAACTGTTTGAGCGCGATCATGCAACGATCATGTCCTCACTTGAGGTGGTAAAAAAGAGCATTGCCGCAGATCCTCTTTTGGCGGCGGATATTGAAAACATAAAAAAGGAAATTCAAGGCTTTTGATTTCAACACATTTTACACAGGAAAAAATCCTTGTGAAAAAGCCTGCTGAAAACAGGCTGAAAAGTATAGATTTTCTTGTTTTTTCTTTGTTTGCCGGTTGTGGAAAAATTAAGGCTTGTCCCCTTTTATCTTTTTGTTTTCGTTTTTCCACAAAACGGTACCCTGTGTAAAACTTACATTTTATTCTTTTTTATCCTTTTTATCTTTCATTTTTTCGTTTTTCACGTTTTACCTTATCTGAAAGAATATTTTTTCCCCTTTCTTTTATACGACCTTTCAGTACGACTTATCCTTTCCCATTTCTTTATTTACAAGGCTTTGGGGAGTTTTCCACAGTTTCAACCGCACCTAATACTACTACGAAATTATTATATCATTATATTAGTTTTTCGCGGCCCTGCGGGCGCGAGCAAAAAAATAACATAAGAGGATTTTTTTATGAAGATTATTTTTAACCGTCAACAAATTCTTTCTGCCGTTTCTCCCTTGATGATCGCAGCATCGGGAAAATCCACGCTTTCCGCAACGGATGGCATTTTAATTGAAGCAAAACACCCCGATATTTGTATTTTTACCGCCTATGACCATGAAAAGGGCGTCAGAACAAGCATTGAAACAAAGGTAATAGAGGAAGGCTGCTTTATCATCAATGCCCAAAAATTCATTGCTACGATGCGTGTAATGGATGGCGATGAGGTAACCTTTACCGTTGACAGTCAGCTTTGCGCGCAGTTCTCCTGCGGAAGATCCTCTCATAAAATGAATGCTTTGCACGGAGAGGACTTTCCCGAGCTGCCCTTGCTTGAAAGTGAGCGCGGCTTTGCGCTTACCTGCGGCACACTGCGCGAGATGCTGACAAAGACTATGTATGCAATGGGTGTAAACGATCAGCGTCCTGTTTTAAACGGCTGCTTTTTTGAAATTGAGCAAGATTCGCTCATGCTGGTTTCCTGCGATAGCTTTAAGCTTGCAAAATGCCGCCTGAAGGCAGAATTGAAAAATAACAATAAGGACGGCAGCGACCTTCGTTACCGTTTTATCGTTCCTGTAAAAACAGTAAATGAACTGTATAAGTTAATAACGGGTGATGCTGAAAAGGAGATCAGCATTTCCATGACGCGTCGCCACATTATTTTCCACATTGATAATATCTTATTTTTCTCCCGTCTTGTAGATGGCGAGTATATCGATTATGACCGTATCATCATCAGACAGCATAAGATCTATGCAACGGTAAACAGAGATGTATTGCTTGCAGCCCTTGACCGTGCCGCTCTTATTACCGAGGAGCGTGTTGCCGGCAGCGTGCGTTCTCACGTAAAGCTGCAAATAGAGAGTGGGCTTCTTAAAATAATGGCATCCTCTACGGCGGGCAGTACCTATGATGAAATTGAAATAGAGCATGAGGGTGCGGATATCCTGATTGCCTTTAACAACAAATATCTGATTGACTCCGTTCGTGCCTGTGAAGCAGAAACGGTACGTATCGCGCTTTCCTCTCCTTTAACCAGTGTAAATATTGAGCCGCAAGAGGGTGGCAGTGAGGATTCGGAGGATCTGTTTATGCTGTTGCCTGTTCGCATGAAGGAGTAATATGCTGGCAAGAAAAATCACGGTCAGTGATTTCAGAAATATCTCAAATGCTACCGTTTGCTTTGAAGAAGGCATTAACGTTCTTTGCGGCGACAATGCTGAGGGTAAAACAAACTTGCTTGAAGCCATTTATTTTGCCTCTATCGGAAAAAGCTTTCGGGGAAACCATACAAACGAAATGATACGGTTTGGGCAAAAGGAAGCGATTCTCTCGCTTGATTTTCGGGCGAGTGGAAGAGAGCAAACGATTTCTCTTTGTCTTGGTGGCGGCAGGGTGCGCGCGGCAGAAAAAAACCGTGTAAAAATACGCCGTATGTCTGAAATAGTAGGTAGTTTTAGAACCGTGCTTTTCTGCCCCGAGCATTTGAGTCTGATTAAGGACGGTCCTGCCGAACGTAGGCAATTTCTTGATATTGCGATCAGTGCCGCCGATCCTCTTTATATGGGCGCGCTGCAACGCTACAATCGCGTATTAAAGCAAAGAAATGCGCTTATTAAAGCAGCCGAAAAGGATAAAGCCTTATTTGATGCAACCGTTGATATTTGGTCAAAACAGTTGGCGCGTGAGGGTGCTTATATTGCAAAAAGCAGGCAACGGTACGTAGAAAATGCCGCGCAATACGTCAGGGAATGTTTCAGAGAAATGACAGGCTCTCGCGAGGAGCCCGCACTCCTTTACCTTGGTGTTGGCGGCAAGGATTTTACCGATTACAGCGACCTCTTGAAAATCGAGGAGTTACTTTACCAAAAACTTTGCCAAAACCATGAAAGAGAAATTGCCGCGGGTGCTACCCTTTGGGGTATACACAAGGATGACGTAGAGGTTTTGCTAAACGGTCGCGCGGCGCGCAGCTTTTGCTCACAGGGGCAGCAAAGATCGCTTGCGTTGGCACTGAAAATTGCCGAGGGCGAGCTTTGTAAAGAGGATTGCGGCGAATATCCCGTGCTGTTATTTGACGACGTGCTTTCCGAGCTTGATAGCGGCAGGCGCGAATATCTTTTAAAGCATATCAAGGGCAAGCAGGTCATTATGACGACCTGTGAAAAAGAAGGGTTTGAAGCCGATCATCTGATCGTAGTGAAAAACGGAACCTACCAAAGAATGGAATAGAGGATACTATGTTTTTACACGTGGGAAACAACAAAAACATCAGAAAAAAGGAAATCATCGGTATTTTTGATGCCGATACCGCCACCGTTTCGGTCACAACGAGAAGATTTTTATCAAAATCTGACAAGCGTGGCGAGATAGAGGCGGCAAATGAGGAAATTCCGAAATCCTTTATTCTTTACAGAAAAAAAGAGGGATACGGTATTTGCTTTTCTCAAATATCAACCTCTGCATTGCTTGGCAGAAGCGAGCAAAACGGATAATGAACAAAACAAAGGAAGGATAAAAAATGGCAAACAACGAAGAAACAAGACAGGTATATGACGACAGTCAAATACAGGTGTTAGAGGGTCTTGAGGCGGTACGCAGACGCCCCGGTATGTATATCGGTTCTACTTCGCTGCGCGGACTTCACCATCTTGTATATGAGATCGTGGATAATTCGATCGACGAGGCGTTGGCGGGCCGTTGTGATCGCATTGACGTGACGCTCCTGCCTGACGGATCTGTGGAGATCAAGGATAACGGTCAGGGTATCCCCGGCGGTATTCATCCCAAAATGGGGATCCCTACGCTTGAGGTTATTTTTACGGTGCTTCATGCAGGCGGTAAATTTGACGGCGGCGGATACGAATTTTCGGGGGGGCTCCACGGTGTAGGCTCGTCCGTTGTAAACGCGCTTTCTGAGTGGATCGAACTTGAGACCTGCTATCAGGGCCGCCGTTATTCCGAGCGCTTTGAGCGCGGCAAGGTAGCCAGAGCCTTTAAGGATGAGGGGGAAACCACCGATCACGGTCTTTACGTGCGTTTTAAGCCGGACGACACCATTTTTGATGAAGTGGTATTCAATTACGATACCCTGCTTGAGCGCTTGCGTCAGCAGGCGTTTCTGAATGCCGGCATTACCATCTCTATCACTGATAAGCGTCCCACGGCTGAGCGCGAGGACGGTACTTACGAGGGTGAGGTGTTGCAGTATGAGGGCGGTATCCGTAACTTTGTAACCTATCTCAACGAGCAGAGCCGCAAGCAGCCCGTGCACCCCGAGGTCATCTATATCCGCGGGGAAAAGGAGGAGGCTGAGCGTGGGCGCACCATCGCTGAGATAGCACTCCAATATACCACTGCCTATACCGATAGCTTTATGACCTTTGCCAACGATATCAATACCCACGAAGGCGGTACGCACGAGGAAGGATACAAGCGCGCACTGACCAAGGTCATCAACGAGTACGGCCGCAGATATAAGGTTTTAAAGGATAAGGATGAAAACCTCAAGTACGAGGACGTACGAGAGGGTATGACTGCCATTGTTTCGGTAAAGCTGAAGGAAGCGCAGTTTGAGGGTCAGACCAAAACAAAGCTTGGCAATGCCCACGTGCGCCAATTTGTAGATAAGGTGGTTACCGAAAAGCTCTCCGAGTATTTTGAGGAGCACCCTAATGAAGCAAAGGCAATTATTGAAAAGGCTGTGCTTGCAAGCCAGGCTCGCGAGGCTGCGCGCCGCGCGCGTGAGGCAAGCCGCCGCAAAAACCCCCTTGAATCCATGTCCCTGCCCGGCAAGCTTTCCGATTGCACCGAGCGCAATAAGGAGCTGACCGAGGTATATCTTGTGGAGGGTGATTCGGCAGGCGGTTCTGCAAAGCAGGGTCGTGACCCCCGCTTCCAGGCGATCCTGCCTCTTCGCGGTAAGATCTTAAACGTTGAGAAGATCAACCCCGCAAAGGTGTATGCCAACCAGTCGGTACAGCCGATCATTCAAGCCCTTGGCTGTGGCATTGGACCCGATTTTGATATTGAAAAGCTTCGCTACGGTAAAATTATTTTGATGGCGGACGCTGACGTTGACGGCTCTCATATACAGATCCTGCTCCTTACCTTCCTGTTCCGCCACATGAAGCCCCTGATCGAAAACGGGCGCGTCTTCCTTGCAAAGCCCCCGCTTTATAAGATCTATAAGAGATCGGGCAGAACGGGTGGCGAAAAGTACGCCTATACCGATGCCGAGCGTGATGCCCTGCTTGCCGAAAACAAGGGCTATGAGGCAGACCGCTACAAGGGTCTTGGTGAAATGAACCCCGACCAGCTTTGGTCTACCACCATGAATCCCGAAACGCGTATTTTGCTGCGCGTTACCATGGAGGATGCGATCCTTTGCGATCAGATCTTTGCAACCCTTATGGGCGATGAGGTTGAGCCTCGCCGTGAATTTATTGAAAAAAATGCGAAATTCGCTGAAAATCTTGATATCTGATGAAAGGAGATAAAAATATGGAATACAAGAACGAAAATATTGAATTTCCCAATCAGATCATCGAAGATGTAGAGATGTCGGGGCGTGTCAAGCAGGCGTTTATCGAGTATGCAATGTCTGTTATCGTTGCCAGAGCCCTGCCCGACGTGCGCGACGGTATGAAGCCCGGTCAGCGCCGCATCATGTATGCTATGTACGAGGATCACCTCACCTCGGACAAGCCCTTCTTTAAATCGGCTACCACCGTTGGTAACGTGCTGGGTCGCTATCACCCCCACGGTGATGCCGCCGTTTACGGCACCATGGTGCGTATGGCGCAGGATTTCTCCTTGCGCTATCCGCTGGTTGAGGGTCAGGGTAACTTTGGCTCGATTGACGGCGATAGCCCCGCTGCTTACCGTTATACCGAGGCGCGCCTTGCCAAGATCTCAAACGAGCTGATGGCTAACCTTGAAAAGGAGGTCGTTCCCTTTGGCCCGAACTTTGATAACCGCCGCCGCGAGCCTCTGGTGCTTCCCTCGCGCTTTCCGAACCTCTTAGTCAACGGCTCGGTCGGCATTGCGGTTGGTATGGCGACCAATATCCCGCCCCATAACATGGGCGAGGTCATTGATGCAACCATTTATCGCATGGAAAACCCTGAGGCGACCGTTGAGGAGCTGATGCAGTACATCAAGGGTCCCGACTTCCCCACCGCCGCTACCTGCTACGGTGTGCAGGGTATCATCGATGCCTACCGCACGGGTAAGGGACGCGTGATGGTGCGTGCCAAGTGTGAGGTTGATGAGGAGAACCATTGCATCAAGGTAACCGAAATTCCCTACCAGGTCAACAAATCCGCGCTCGTTATGTCGATTGCGGAACTTGTAAAGGATAAGAGAATTGAAGGCATTACCGATATCAAGGACGTTTCCTCTGACCGTAACGGTATTTGTATTTTGATCCCCTACCGTCGCGACGTCAACGGTCAGGTCATTCTCAATCAGCTCTACAAATACACCCAGCTGCAGGATACCTGCTCGATCAATATGCTCGCCCTTGTCGGCGGTGAGCCTCGCGTGCTTTCCCTGCCGCAGATCCTTGACTACTATATCGCGCACCAGATGGACGTGATCACCCGCCGCACGAAGTTTGACCTTGATAAGGCAGAGGCGCGCGCGCATATCCTTGAGGGCTATAAGATCGCAGGCGATCATATTGATGACGTTGTGGCGCTGATCCGTGCCGCTGCCTCGGTTGCCGACGCCAAGGAAAAGCTGATTGCAACTTACACCCTTACCGAAACGCAGGCGCAGGCGATCGTTGAAATGACGCTTGGTAAGCTGACAGGCCTTGAGCGACAAAAAATCGATGATGAGCTTGAAAAGCTGCATCAGATGATCAAGGAGTTCCGTGCCGTGCTTGCCGATGAGCAAAAGGTTAAGGAGATCATCAAGGATGAGATGCTGGAGATCCGCCGTAAATACGCAGATGCACGCCGCACCGAGATCGTGGAGGCGACCGATGACATCGACCTTGAGGATCTCATTGAGCGTCACGATTGCGTGATCACCCTCACCCATGCCGGCTATATCAAGCGCCAGCCTGCCGATACCTATGCAGTACAGCACAAGGGCGGCAAGGGTATTATCGGTATGACCACCAAGGAAGAGGACTTTATCGAAAAACTGATGGTGGTACACAGCCACGATTACCTCATGCTCTTTACCAATACGGGCAAGGTGTTTATGCGTAAGGCATATCAAATTCCCGAGGCATCGCGCACCGCAAAGGGCACCAATATCGTAAATGTTGTGGAAACCGTGCAGGGCGAGACCATTACCGCCATGATCGCCGTTTCCGAGTTTGATGACGAGCACTTCCTCACCATGGTAACAAGGAACGGTGTCATTAAGCGTACGCGTTTGAAGGAATACGAATACCAACGCAAGGGCGGTAAGATCGCGCTTTCGCTCGATGAGGGCGATGAGCTGGTGTTTGTGATGCACAGCAAGGGCGAAAACGACGTGCTGCTTGCAACGCACGAGGGTAGTGCCGCACGCTTTACCGAAAGCGCGGTAAGACCCCTTGGCAGAACGGCGCGCGGCGTGCGCGGCGTTAAGCTCCGTGAGGGTGACTATGTTGTAGGTGCCGTGATCGTTGACGACACCAAGCAGCTGATTACCGTAACCGAAAACGGATACGGAAAACGCACATCGTTTGAGGACTTCCGCCAGAAGGGCAGAGGAGGCCTTGGTGTTACCTGCCACAACCTGACCGAAAAGACAGGCTTGCTTGCAGGCATTGCCGCTGTGACCGATGAGGATGATCTGATGATGATCACCAACCTTGGTACGATCATTCGTACCCCCGTGGCGCAGATCAATACCTACTCCCGTACCGCCGCAGGCGTTATCGTCATGCGTCTTGGCGACGGTCAGACACTGGCAGGCTTCTCAAAGGTAGCCCATGAGGAGCAGGAGAATGAGGAGAATGCCCCCGAGGTACAGGTTGAAGTAACCGAGGCGCAGGCTCCCACTGCCGAGCAGCCCGAAAACAACTAAAATAAAAAAGACAGCCCCGAGTATGCTTTGACATATTCGGGGTTGTCGCAGGCATAGCCAAGGCGAGCCCCACAGGGCATATCTTTTGGTAAAAAGAGGTGCAGGGGCGCCGTATGCCTATCACAATATCCCCCAAAACGGGGCAAAAAACAGGAGATTTATATGAAAAAACGTCTGATAGCCGTTATCGTGGCAATCGCGTTGATACTTGTATCACTGGGGGTGTTTTTGGTGGTGAGGCATATCAAAAACAATCGCCCGCCCGAGCTTGAGAGCCTAAGACCTCGCGTGATCGCACTCATTGACGCTTCGCATGAAATCAACGAGATCTTTTGGGGCGAGGGGCTTTCCACCCACCCGCGTGTATACCGCGAATACTATACACGTGTGCCGTTTTATTTGCAAGAGGACGGCGATCACTATACCTTCAGCGACGCGCAGACCGACTACAAGCTCTATTATTATACCTTTACCGATGCAGAGGTTGGTGACATTCTTGCGTATCAGTATTGTCTGAAGGTCGCTGACGGCGTGTACGTTGACGTAGAAAAGGGTGGCGCCCTTACCATTGCCGATAAGATCAAATACCGCTACGCAAGAGTTTCGAGCGAGTGGGAGGAGGGCGTAATTTTTGAAGCGGGTGGAAAATACTATATCCCACTGCCCTCGTATGTCGAAAAGGAAGCGGATTTTTATTATACTTCCCAAGATCCCGAGTATTACGACTATGTGCGTGATGATGCGGGGTATCTCACCACTGCCGCCATTAAGAGCAAGGCAGAGGGCGTTTATGCCAATGATTTTCTCTCCTCCGTGTATGAAAGTCTCTTTACGGGTATAACGATATCCGACAGCCAAAACGGCACGCTTTATGCGCGCTATATCGATCATACCGACACTGAGGGCAACGGCTATTTGATGAAGTCCAATATATGGACAGCGATACAGGTTTCGCGCGTTTATCTTTATGACACCATGCGTATGAGCGAGAAGCGCAAGAGTAACGCCACCGACGTTTTTATTGATATCGACAGCTACGTGCCCGGTAAGGAGAGCGAAACGCAGACCATTACCCTTTCCTTTACCCTGCAGGACGGCGCGTGGTATCTTAATTCTGCAACCTATTAAGGGGCAGACCCCTTCCTGCATTTTGCTGCGGAAGGCTGTATCCCCATGCCCCCTGTTCGTATATTTGTGTAGGGGCGATTCACGAATCGCCCCTGCGAGAAACTGTATCATTGTGCACCTTGTTCACACTGTATTATTCCCTTTCCCAAGATTTTTGGGAGTGTGGGAGTGAATGTTTTTTGCCGTGGGGCAAAAAACAAAGAGGGAGAGAGGACTTTTGCAAAAGTCCTCTCTCCCTCTCTTATTTTCTCCCTACTCAATCATTTCACCAAGTGGCGTTTGATCTTGCGGGAGGTGGTTTTTTCAAACTCGGTATCACGAATCTCAAGCCCCTTGATCTTTTTAAAGGAGGGGAGTTTTTTGTTGAGGTCGGTGAGTTTACCGTAAATCACCTTGTAAACGGTATCGGCATCGGCGCTCTCACCGAACAGATCCTTGTTCGGGTATACCACGGCGGTCAGCAGCACGGTTTCACCATCGGTATCCTTTCTGCCAACCACAACGCTTTCGGCAATCTCCTCAATTTTTTCAAGATATTCCTCGATCTCCTCGGGGAACACGTTTTTGCCGTTTTCCAGCACGATGACGGATTTCAGACGACCCGTGATATAGATATAGCCCTCAGCATCCATATAGCCAACGTCCCCCGTGCGATACCAGCCGTCCTCGGTAAATGCCTTGGCATTCTCCTCGGGATTGTTGTAGTAGCCAAGCATGACGTTCTCACCCTTGACCTGGATCTCACCCTCTTCAAAGCCCTTGTCGTTGACGTTGCCTGTTTTGGCAATGCGTGACTCGCAGCAGGGCACAGCAGGGCCGACCGAGCCGGGCTTTGGCGCATAGTAGGGTGCAACGGAAATCAGCGGCGAGCATTCGGTAATGCCGTAGCCCTCGCAGATCTGGATGCCAAATGCCTCAAAATTCTTTACCATTTCGGGGTTTAGGGGCGCGCCGCCGCAGATGATCTTTTCAAGGCGACCGCCAAAGGCGGCAAGAACCGAAGAAAAGAGTTTGCGGCGCAGGTCTATGCCGACCTTTCTCATACCGTTTGAAATTTTGATCATGTTGCGCAGTAGTTTTTCCTTGCCCTTTTTGCGTGCCTCGTCCCAGATCTTTTTGTACATCGTGTTGACGAACAGCGGCACGAGGATAAGACCCGTAGGCTTAAACTCCGCAAAGTTGCGCATGAGGTGGCGGAGCGTATCGTTGATGCCGATGGAAATGCCGTAGCAAAGGCTGGCAAGCATGATGGCAAGCTCGTAGGTGTGGTGCAGGGGGAGTACCGAAACGGTTACGTCGTTTTCGTTGAAGTTTACGGTATTACAAGCCGCATTCACGCACGCGCAAATGTTCTTCTCACAGAGCATAACGCATTTGCTAGAGCCCGTGGTGCCCGAGGTAAAGAGCATCACGGCAAGCGACTCGGGGTCGCGATCAGGGAGCTGATAGCCATTCTCAAGCGATTTTTCTCCCATTTTAAGGATTTCTGCAAAGGGAACGACCTTTTCCGTGGCACAATCCTCTTGGGGCTCCATAGGCACAAAAATACGCAGTGTGGGATGGCGCTCCATTACGGCTGCCATTTTTTGATTGAAGCTCGCGGAATAAACGATCGCTTCCGCATCAACGCTTTCAAGTAAGCCCTCGATCTCGCCAATGGCAAGCTCCTTATCCATGGGGATGATCACGCCGCCCGCAGCTGTGACCGCAAGGTAGGTGGCAACCCACTCGGGCGAGGTTTCGCCAATGACGGCAATGCGCTTGCCGGCAAGCCCCAATGCACAAATGCCTGCCGCTAAGGTGTGTGCCTTGTGTGAGAATTCTGCATAGGTAAGCGCGCCAAAGGTCTTGCCCACGGGAAAGCGAAAGGCATTCTTCTCTCCCCTTGCCGCAAGCGCGGGGATCATATCCCTAAAGGAGTTCATGGGCGTAAAGATACGCGGCGTTTTTTTCATAATTTATCCTCTTTTCCGTGCTTGTTTTTTCTTTGCGAGAAGCAAAGGCTCTCACCCGCAGAGAAGGTGCACGATTATATTTTATTATACCCCAAAAACAGCACATCTGTCAAGTAATGGAAGCGTTACAAGAAAAAGGTGTTTGCAATATGGTAAAATGTGGAATATAAACGGGTGGAAAAGGGCCTCTTTCTCTAAAAACCATTTTGCACAGGCGCATTATTTGCACAATCTCTGTAGGGGGCGGCGCCTCGACGCCCCGCCAGCTACGATATGTAAAACATGTACACATATTGTAGGGACAGGCGCCCTCGACTGTTCGGGATCTTGCGCCAATGGGGCGTCGAGGCGTCACCCCGTACAAAGAAATTTTCAATTCTTTAGACAAGGTGTTAGCGCAAGGGAAAATAAAATATCGCCCCACCGCGGCACACTCCAAACGGAGCACGCTTTGGTCGGGCGATATCTTTATAAAGCTTGGTTTTTACGGTGCTCAAAGCAGCGCGTCTATCATCGAAAGCACAAAGGGGATCAGCTTGATGAGCAGGATCGCAAGACCGATCGAAAGGATAACGGTGAGCATGAATTGCAACGGGCCGTTTCCCTTTTTATCAAAGCGCCCCTCGGCGCGGTATTTGAGTGCCTCGGGAATATAGTAGCGTGTGTCGTTCCCTTCCCCCTCTACCTTTTGAACGGTTTTTTGCAGCACGAGGTTGTGGCGCAATTCAAAGCCAAGTAAGCTTTTTTTGCTAAGATCGAGCTCCGCAAGCGTTTTTGCCGCGTCGGGCGATAGCGCCCCGGCGCCAAGCAACGCACGCACAAGGCTGCCGGGAACACTACGCTGATAGAGCGTGTAAAGAGAGGAAAGCACAATGCCAACGCAAATGCCCAGTATAAGCAGCGTAACCGTTGCGGCATCGCTTTGGTCAAAGGTAATGTTTTCGTATTCCTTTGCCTCAAGGGTAAACAGAGAGACAAGGGAGAGCGGGGTGCGCATCAAAGCGTCTCGGGCTTGATCACATCACAGCCCATGTAGGTGCGCAGTGCCTCGGGAACGGTCACGGAGCCGTCCTCGTTTTGATAGTTCTCAAGAATAGCCGCAACCGTACGGCCGACTGCTACGCCCGAGCCGTTTAGGGTATGCACCAAGCGGGGCTTATCCTTGGGCGTTTCACGGAAGCGGATGTTTGCGCGGCGTGCTTGGTAGTCCTCAAAGTCAGAGCAGGAGGAGATCTCCACATAACGGCCGTAAGAGGGCATGTATACCTCAATATCATAGGTCATGGCGCTGGAGAAGCCAAGGTCGCCCGAGGAAAGACGCACAACGCGGTAAGGAAGGCCAAGGCCCTGCAAAACGCGCTCGGCATCGTTTGTCAACTTTTCAAGCTCCTCATACGAGGTCTCGGGGCTGGTAAATTTTACCAATTCGACCTTGTTGAACTGATGCTGACGGATAAGACCTCTTGTATCACGTCCTGCAGACCCCGCCTCGGCACGGAAGCAAGCGGAATATGCGCAGAAGGAAAGGGGCAGCTTTGCGCCGTCAAGGATATCGTCGCGATACATGTTGGTAACGGGCACCTCTGCGGTGGGGATGAGGAAGAAATCGTTGTTTGCTACGCGGAAAGCGTCCTCCTCAAACTTCGGCAGCTGACCCGTGCCGCGCATCGAGTCGCGGTTTACCATGTAGGGCGGGAAAATTTCGGTGTAGCCGTGGTCGGTGTGGGTGTCAAGGAAATAGTTGATTATGGCGCGCTCCAAGCGAGAGCCCATGCCACGGTAAAAGTGGAAGCGCGCTCCCGTAACCTTTGCGGCGGTGTCGGGGTCGAGAATACCAAGTTCCTTGCCAAGATCCCAGTGTGCCTTGGGCTCAAAGCCAAAGGCTTTGGGCTCGCCCCAGCGGCGCATCTCCACATTGTCGGTGTCATCCTTACCTACGGGCACCTTTTCGTTTGGGGTGTTGGGAATCGAAAGCAGAATGGTGGAGATCTCGCTGTCAATGGCGGAAATCTTTACTTCATCAGCCTTTACCGTTTCGGAGAGTTTCTTCATTTCCGCAAAAATGGGTGCAACGTCCTTCCCTTCCTTCTTCAGGGCGGGAATTTGCTTGGAAATTCTGTTTTGCTCCGCCTTTTTCTGCTCGGTATCGGCAATCAGCGCGCGGCGCTCCACGTCAAGCGTGAGCAAGCGGTCGATATCCGCGCTGTAATCCTTCTGACGGCTTGCAAGACGCTCCTTGACAAGCTCGGGGTTTTCTTTAATAAACTTAATGTCTAACATAGTATGGCCCTCTTTTCTTATTCTTCCTCGGCAAAAAGCCCGTCGCCGCAAAGCGCTGTTAACAGCGCTTCCATATCGGCATCATCCTCGTAAAAGATCTCAATAGAGCGTTTTTTGTCGTTTTGTGTAATTTTTACTTTTCTGCCAAGGGCTTCGCGCGTGCGTCGCTCCAGATCCTTCATCCATACGCGGGTTTGTGCGTGCCCTGTGATATCGGGCAATTCCTCGCGGGGCTCGGTATTTTCGCGCTTTACAAGCGCTTCAACCTCGCGCACCGAAAGCTTTTTCGCCGCAATGCGCGCCGCCAACAAGGGGATCATTTCTTCATTTTTCAGCGCAAGCAACGCACGGGCGTGTCCTGCGGTCAAAAATCCATCCTTTTCCTGCAGAAGTGTGAGCACTTCATCGGGCAGATCGAGCAAACGAAGGGTGTTTGCCACGGCAGAACGGGATTTTCCCGCAATTTTTGAGACCTCCTCCTGCGTCATGTCGAAGCGCTCCATCAAGGCATTGTAGCCAAGCGCCTCCTCAACAACGTTAAGATCCTCACGCTGTACGTTCTCAATGAGTGCGATCTGCGCGGTTTTCAGGTCGTCACCGTCAAGCACAACGGCAGGAATTTCGGTAAGCCCTGCCATTTTTGCGGCGCGCCAGCGGCGCTCGCCGGCAATGATCTCATATGCACCCTCAAAATTGGGGTTGGGGCGCACCAAAATAGGCTGAAGTACACCGTAAGCGGCGATGCTGTCGGCAAGCGCCTCAAGCGCCTCGCGGTCAAATTGCTTGCGGGGCTGATCGCTGCGCGGCTCAATTTCGGAAATGCGCAGTGTGGTGGCAGTTCCGTCCTTCATGCCCATGATGTTGTCGTCGAGTATGGAGTAAAAGTCTTTTCCAAGAGCACTTTGTCTTTTGGCCATGTTGTTTCTCTCCTTATTTTTTTATAGTTGTTGGCACAAGGCGCTTTTTTTGCGCACCGTTCAGGGGCGCTCGTGTAGCTCCTTGGCAAATTGCAGATAATCTGCGGTGCCTTTTGCGCGTTTATCGTAGTAAACGATAGGCTTTCCAAAGCTTGGCGCCTCGCACAGACGCACGTTTCTGCCGATGGTCGTGGTAAAAACGCGGTCGCCGTAGTGCTTTTTTAACTCTTCCTTTACCTGTATGGAAAGCGCAAGGCGTGGATTGTGCATGGTTAGCAGAATTCCCGTTATTGAAAGGCGCGGATTGTAGCGCTTTTTGATGTGCCCCAGCGTGGTGGAGAGCTGCGTTAGCCCTTCCAGCGCATAATATTCGCATTGCATGGGGATTACCACGCCGTCGCTTGCGGCAAGCGCGTTGATCGTCAGCATACCAAGCGAGGGCGGACAGTCAATAATAATATAATCGTAGCGATAACGGATGTCGGCAAGCGCGTTCTTGAGGTGCGCCTCATCCCCATCTCCGTCAAGCAGGTCAAATTCAGCACCGGCAAGCGAAATATTGGCGGGAATCAGGTCAAGCTTGCGAAAGCCCGTGGGTAAAACGGCGTCCTCTGCGCGGCAACCGCCAACAAGCAGGTCACGCACAGTAAAGCGCAGACCCTTTTTGCGCACACCAACACCGCTTGTGGCGCTTCCCTGCGGATCAAGGTCGATCAAAAGGGTGTCAAATCCAAGAGAGCCAAGACAAGCGGCAGTATTTACGGCGGATGTTGTTTTGCCAACACCGCCCTTTTGATTGGCAAATGCGATAATTCTGCCCATGGTTGCTTTTGGCACTCCTTTCCGCGGTTGCGTGTCGCTATCGCACGTGGGCAAATATGTTGAGCCCGCCGTTTGACGCGTATCGTGTGTATTATTATATCATTTAAACCGCATTTTTGCAACAGTATTTTACCGATTTTTTGATTTTTTTACGCGCGCGATAAAATAAGGAGAAAAAAGCACGCGCGGTAAACGCAAGGGCAAAAGGAACTGCAATGTGCAAAACAAAACAAATAAAGGCTTGTCGGTGTAAAAATCGGTGATGTTAAGGGTAAATCATAGCGTTTCGCTTGTTTCACGTGAAACATTTGCAAAAGCACAACCAAATTTGCCGCTATTTTGATATGGCGCAAAACTCGTTGCTTAGCGTTTCACGTGAAACATTTTTTTAAGCATCCTCGGCACCGGCAAGAAAGGATTGCGTTTTTGTTTCACGTGAAACAACGCCCTGTTGTGTGTAAAAGGTGTTTCACGTGAAACAATGCTTAATTTATGCGTGAAAAGTGTTTCACGTGAAACAAATCACCCCTTTTTGGGAATGCGAATAAGAATGTGCGCAAAATCCTCGTCCTCTTCCCTGCGGTATTCTGCGCTGACGCCCGTCTTTTCAAAGATACCCAGCGTGCGCTCAATAGAATTGTATAGTGGCTTTAGGTCGCGCAGGGCAAACTTGCGCGGCGTAACCCCCACCCCTTGCACGTTAAGCGCTTGCTTTTGCGGCAATAAGGGCTCGTTTTCGGCGCTTTTTTGCTGTTTTGGGGTAAAAAACACGTCCATTTCCTGTTTAAGCGTGGGTGTTGGGTCAAGCCCCCCATCTTTTTTGTCGTTTACAAGAGCCGCTTTGTTGCCCAAATGCAGATCCACCAGTGCCTCTGTACTTGCTACGTTGCGGTTCTCCCGCTGGGCGGCGGCAATCACCTCAAGGCGCGTTGCCGGGTCTGTGATCCGCAAAAAAGCGCGCGCGTGACGCTCAGAAAGTCCGCCCGCCACAATGATACGGCGCTCCTCGGGGGTCAGTTTTAGCAAACGAAGTTTGTTTGCTACGGCAGATTGTGAGAGTCCCATCTTTCTTGCAATCTCTTCTTGCGTCATATAATACTCCTGCATAAGGCGAGAAAATGCCTCTGCAAGGGCAAAAAAGTGCAGATTTTCGCTCCTTAACTGCAAAATTGCCGCCATTTGCAGGCATTTTGCGTCATTTGGCGGTAGTACAAGGCAGGGGAGCTTGTCCATACCTGCAAGGGCGGCGGCGCGAAAGCGGCGCTCGCCGTCTATCAACTCATAGATGGGAAAGCCGTCCTTCTGCGTGGATAATTTTACGCAGATCGGCTCTAAAATGCCGTATTTTCTAATGGATGCGGCAAGTCTAATGATGGCATTTTGCTCATTTTTGGGGTTTTGCGGTGCGCTTTGCGCCAAAATTTGCTCTGCGGCAAGAAAAATAGGCGTTTCAACCGCATTTCCCCTGCCAAAATGCATTGCCGAAGCGGTCGTGCTGCTATATAAACTCTTCATTTTTAACCTCCATATTGAATTTTGGCTTCAACTGTATCATATCACAGGTGTGTAGGGGAAAAATGTCACAATATAATGGAAAAATATGGAAATTATAAACAAATTGCAGCAGGTAAGAGGGAATATAAAGTCACAAGGTGGATTTCAAGGAGAAAAAGCGCCTTGCCCGTGGAAAAACTGCGCGCAAGCGTCGATTTTTGTCTAAAAAGCGCGATTTTAATGAAAAATACCCACAAAGCCATGTCTTTGTGGGTGTTTTTATGGTATAGATACGGTGTTTGCCCTATAATGGGCTAAGTATTTTGGTTTGTTCGGTATTTTTGCGTAATTTTTTGACGGGTTTGCTTATGGCTAGGCTTTAAAGCGGCTTTTTGAGAATGCGCGCAAAGGGGCGCGGCAGATCCGGGGGAGTGGGCTTGACCTTTTTGATCTCGATGAGCAAACGCTCATCGCCCTCGCCCTCCCCTACAAGTGTAATGCTTTTTGTTTGGATCACGGCGCCGCCAAGGCGTGCAATGGCGCGCTCGGCAGCAGCAAGCTCCTCCGCGCCCCGTTTTGCCTTCATGGCAACGAAACTGCCGCCAAGGCGCACAAACGGCAAGCAAAGCTCGGCTAGCACGGGCAAAGCCGCCACAGCTCGCGCCGTGACAACATCATACTGCGCGCGGTGGGGGGAATTGTGCGCCAATTCCTCCGCGCGTGCCGCAATGGCGGTAAAATGGGGGATCTCGAGGCTGTTTGCGGTGTTTTGCACGTAATTGATACGCTTTTCGGTGCTATCAAGCGCTGTAATGCTAAGATCGGGGCGAAAAATGCCAATCGGCAGGCAAGGGAAGCCCGCACCGCACCCAACGTCAAGTATTTTGGCGTTTTTCGGCAAAAATGGCGCTACGGTAAGGCTATCAAGGAAATGACGGACGATAATCGCCTTTTCCTCCTTAATAGCGGTCAGATTCATGGTTTTTCCCACCTCAAGCATATGCTGCATGAGAAAATAGAACTTCCTTGACTGCGCTTCATCAGCAAGTGGCGAAAAACCATTATCTGCCATAACGGTATTTAAAAAGTCGTTAAATTCATTAAAATTCATTTGAGTGAAATGCTCCTTGAACAATCAGTATGTTGTGGTAGCCTTGTAAAAGAAAATTGCTCGACATTGCTCGCTTATAGGGTTACAGTCCTTGTTTTTCGTGGCTTGCACGGCTTTTTTGTTGATTTTTTGCGGCTTGCCCTGATTTTGACGGCTCTTTTGGACAGCTTGTGGGTAAAACCATGCCGATCATGTGCCTTTGTGAAGGCAATTTGGGGCTGTTGCGAGTAACATTACGCGATTGCGTGCCTTTGCAAGCGCAATTTTGCACTGTTTCGGGTGTTTCGTGGCAAAATCCCGCAAAATCAATGCACACCAAGGTAAATAAGCAGCACCGAGATGTCGGCAGGGCTTACACCACTGATGCGCGAGGCTTGCCCAACGGTGGCGGGGCGCATGGCGGAAAGCTTTTGTGCCGCTTCTATTCTAAGACCGGTTATTTTTTGATAGTCAAGGGTGTCGGGGAGCATTCTTGACTCTAACTTTTCATGCCGAGAAACTTCTACCATTTGGCGGTTAATGTAGCCTTCATACTTGATTTGAACCTCTGCAGAAAGTGCCGCTTTTTTTGTCAGCTGCGGGCGCGAGGGGTCAAGAGGCCTGAGAGAATCATAGGTAATGCCGGGGCGGCGCAAAAGATCGGCAAGAGAGATGCCTGTGGAAACGGGGGATTGCCCCAATTCCGTAAGAAACGGGTTGACCAACGCGGGGGAAAGGTGCGTGGTATTCAGGCGCGTGATCTCCGCCGCGATGGCGGCTTGCTTTTCTTCAAACGCGGCAAAGTGTGCGTCATCGATCAGCCCAACCTTGTGTGCAAGGGGCGTCAGGCGCGCGTCTGCGTTGTCCTGGCGCAGCAGTAAGCGGTATTCCGAGCGTGAGGTCATCATGCGGTAGGGCTCGTTTGTGCCCTTGATGATAAGATCGTCAACCAAGGTGCCAAGATAAGAGCTGGAACGCGGCAAAATTACAGGGGGCTGCCCCTTTACCTTAAGAGCGGCATTCATGCCGGCAAGCAGGCCCTGTGCCGCCGCCTCCTCGTAGCCCGAGGTGCCGTTAAACTGCCCCGCGCCGAAAAGGCCGCCGATCTTTCTGAATTCAAGGGTTGCGCCAAGCTCCGTGGGGTCACAGCAATCATATTCTATTGCATAGGCGTAGCGCATCATCTCCGCGTGCTCAAAGCCGGGGAGCGTGTGCAGCATTTCTGCCTGCACGTCGGTAGGCAGAGAGGTTGAAAAGCCTTGCAAGTAAAGCTCATCCGTATCAGCCCCGATCGGCTCAAGAAAGAGTTGGTGGCGCTCCTTGTCGGCAAAGCGCACGACCTTATCCTCGATCGAGGGGCAATAACGGGGACCTGTACCGTGAATATGGCCGCCATACATGGCGGAACGGGATAGGTTTTCGCGAATGACGCGATGTGTTTCTTCGTTGGTATATACAATGTGACAGGGGAGCTGCGAAACACCTGCCATATAGTCCTCGGGGGTGTCGGCGGCATAGGGCAGGGGGTCAGCCTCGCCCGGCTGCACCTCTAAGCGGTCAAGCGCCACAGATCGGCGGTTGATGCGCGCAGGTGTGCCTGTTTTAAAGCGGCGCAGGGTCACACCAAGGTCGCTAAGGGCTGCGGAAAGTCCGCGCGAGGGCAAAAATCCGTCGGGGCCGCTTTCGTAATTCACGTCGCCCACAAAAATGCGGCTTTCGAGGTACGTGCCTGCGGCAACAATGGCACATTCACATGCCCAAAGCTCGCCAAGATGGGTCATTACCCCGCAAACGTGATGATTTTCATCGGTTTTGACCGAAACGATCTCGGCTTGCACAAGGCGCAGATTTTCTGTGCGCTCAAGCACCGATTTCATGTATGCCTGATAGTGCTTGCGGTCTGCCTGCACGCGCTTGGAGTGCACGGCGGCACCCTTACCAAGATTCAGGGTGCGCGATTGGAGCGTTACGGCATCTGCCGCGCGACCCATTTCGCCGCCGAGCGCATCGATCTCATACACGAGATGCCCCTTTGCCGTGCCCCCGATCGAGGGGTTGCAGGGCATATTGGCGATCGCCTCAAGAGAAATGGTAAATAAAACGGTATCAACGCCCATGCGAGCGCTTGCCAGCGCCGCCTCGATGCCGGCATGCCCCGCACCGATCACGGCGACCTTGGTAGAAAGCTTCATAAGATCTCCTTTAAAGGGTTTAGATGAGAGTTAGCGTGTGGTGTTCGATAAAACGGTGCCGGACGGGTTGTAAAAACGGCACACGGATAGCATTTTTGCGGTTGCCTCGAAATAAAAGATCGCGCGGCGCTTTTCGCGGTTCTTGTCGTTGCCCAACTCAAAAAGCATAATATAAATATCGGGAGCAGACATGCTTGAAACACCCACAAACTCGCGCTCGGGCGCATAGGCGGTTGCGCGATCTGCTTCCAGAGGGGCTTCAAGGGGCGCAATACGCACGGCATCCTTTAGCTTCATCTCAAATATCTTGCGGCGCGAACGGTTGCCAAAGACCTTTGTAAAGGTGAGTGTGCCTGAGGTAACGGAGTATTCATAATCCACCGAAACATAGCGCCACGTGATAAAAATAATCAGCCAAAGCGAGAGGGGGACAAAGGCAAGCAGAGGTGCTATAATTTGAGCTTTCATACCAAAAAACAGGACCACCAAGGGATAAAGGCAATAAAACGCGATAAGTCCGATCCGCGCGGCAAGCCACTTGCCCACTGTTTTTTGTGAAACAACAAATTCATAGGTTAAAAACTCATTCACAGAGCACTCACTCCTCTCAACGTATTATTACATTTCAGTATATCATAAAAAAGTAGATATTTCAATCTTTTTGTAAAGTATCCTCATAAAAGCTCTTGCTATTTTTTTAGTAAAGCAGTATAATGGTATTATTATATGGATCGGCAGTGCCGAGAAGGAGAGTAAAATGAAAGCAGTTATCACCGTTACAGGCAAGGATAGCGTTGGCATTATCGCCGCTGTGAGCACCTTTTGTGCAGAGCATGGCGCAAACATTACCGAGATCACGCAGAGCGTGCTCAGCGAATATTTTGCAATGATCATGATCGCAGAGATCGACAAGCTCTCGGTGCCCTTTGCGGATTTTGCCGCTGATCTTTCGGCAATGGGCAAGGAAAAGGGGCTTGATATCCGCGCGATGCATGAAGATATCTTCAACACCATGCACCACATTTAAGGAGAGTGCACCATGCTGAACGTAGCCGATATTCTTGAAACGATCGGGATGATCCGAGAGGAAAATCTCGACATCAGAACCATAACCATGGGCATTTCGCTCCTTGACTGTGTGAGCGAGGATGCGAATCGCCTTTGCGACAAGGTGTACGATAAAATAACCAAAACCGCAGAAAAGCTGGTGGATACCGGTGTTTCGATCGAGCGCGAGTACGGGATTCCGATCGTAAACAAGCGCGTGTCGGTGACCCCCGTGTCGCTGATCGGCGGTGCGATCTCCCCCGAAGGGTACTTAAAATTGGCACATACCCTGCAACGTGCCGCGAAAACGCTGGGTATCAACTTCATTGGCGGATACTCTGCGCTGGTACACAAGGGGATGACGCAAGGGGATAGAAATCTTATTTCCGTCATTCCCGAGGCACTTGCCCAAACCGAGAACGTATGCTCCTCGGTAAACGTGGCAAGCACAAAGGCGGGCATCAATATGGATGCCATTCGCCTGATGGGCAGCACGATCAAGCGTGCGGCTTATCTCACACGTGACAACAATTCGATCGGCTGTGCCAAATTGGTTGTTTTCGCGAACGTCCCCGAGGATAACCCCTTTATGGCGGGTGCGTTCCACGGTGTTGGCGAGCCCGATAGTGTCATCAACGTGGGCGTTTCCGGCCCCGGCGTGGTGGCAGCGGCGATCCGCCGCGCGGGCGCGTGCGATCTTTCGCAGCTTGCCGACGTCATTAAGACCACAGCCTTTAAGATCACGCGCGTTGGTCAGCTTGTTGCCAGCGAGGCGGCAAAGCGCCTTGGCGCGCCCTTTGGTATCATTGATCTTTCCCTTGCGCCCACCCCCGCGATCGGCGACTCGGTTGCCCGCATCCTTGAGGAGATGGGGCTTGAGGTCTGCGGCGCACACGGCACGACCGCGGCACTTGCCATGCTCAACGATGCCGTAAAGAAGGGCGGCGTTATGGCCTCCTCTCACGTTGGCGGACTTTCGGGTGCGTTCATTCCCGTTTCTGAGGACGAGGGCATGATCGCCGCGGTAAATGAGGGTGCGCTCTCCATCGAAAAGCTTGAGGCAATGACTGCCGTTTGCTCGGTCGGCCTTGATATGATCGCTGTGCCCGGCGATACCACCGAGGAGGTCATTTGCGGCATCATTGCCGACGAGATCTCGATCGGTGTGGCAAACACAAAGACGACTGCCGTGCGCCTGATTCCCGCCTACGGTAAGACTGTTGGGGATAGCGTTAGCTTTGGCGGGCTTTTGGGAACGGCGCCCATTATGCCCCTTCGCACCTATTCTCCCGCAAAATTCATTTCGCGCGGCGGCAGAATCCCCGCGCCGATCCATAGCCTGAAAAACTAAAAAGAAAACGCACCCACGAGCACAAAACCGTGTACATGGGTGCGTTTTTGTTGTATATTTTTGCTTTGTCTTAAACGACACAGGTGTTTTCTCAGGCGCTAACCTCTTCAAGAGGAACATATACGGGCGGTGCTTTTTCTGCCTTGATTGTTTCATAAAACTGCGCGGTGACCACCTGACAATAGGGAAGCGCGTAAAACAGCAGAATGCCGCCCGTTGCAACACCGAGCAGGAGCCAAGGGAGCATGCTCAAAGACAGATAAAACAAACGCATTTTGTTTCCCTCCATTAAATGAATGGATTCCTCTCTCACCTCGCTTTGGGACATTTTAGGATTGTCGGCAAGAACAAAATAGCTCATGGAATATGCGTAGGAGCGAATGATACCGGGAACGACAAAGAGAAGCGACCACAATGCAATATAAAGGGAGTTTAGCAGGTTGAGCAAAAAGCAGGTTGTAAAATGACCAAAGCCTTTTCCAAGATTGGAGATTGCAACAGGGCGTTTTCGCACTACATTAATTGAGATTATCGTAAAGCTCATGGTAAGGCAGGGGGTGAAGACGTAAGTAAAAAGAGCACCAATGCCAAACAGGGTAAGAATTGCCGAGCCGGCAACAAAGATAAAATAGATTAAGGCGATGACCGCCATTTTAATTTTGACGGGCGCAAGCGAGGCGCGTGCTTGTTTTCTGATTTCCTTCAGGGTCATAAGGGAAACTCCTTTCGAGTGGCGCGATCGTAAAGTGGGACTTTTCGATTTGGTGTGGACGGGTTAACTTGTTTTTAGGCTTTGCCTTTATGCTCAGTATAGCAAAAAAGCAGTGCGTTGTCAAGGAAAGTTGTGCAAAAAACACCGCAAAATCCAAGCGCGGCAAGGGTTTGGCGGTTTTTGCCCAAAAGAGTGGCGCAAAGCGAGAAAATGGAAAATGCGGCTTTTTGTCAATGTGGGAAGAAAAATGTATAAAAATGGAAAAACGAGAGCAGATGTGGGAAGAAAAGTTCTTTAAAAAAGCGATATTTCCAAAAACGGAAAGGGCTGGGTTTTTCCACCGGGCGGTGTGGCGTGCCTGTGGAAAACCCTGTGGAAACTGTGTAAAACTCCTTTTGTAGCACCGATTTCAGGATTTTTTTACCTGTAAAACACCTGTGCAAAAGTGGGGTGTTATGCACAAAAAGCACGAAGCCTGTCGTTGCGAAAAAGGAAAGGCTTTTCCAAAGTGCGAAAAGTTTTATTTTCGCTTCGCAGGACGGCGAGGCACGCCGCTTTTTTGATGTGGGGCGAGAGGGAAATTTTGTACTTCTCCCCTTGACATAAATGTTCTTAAAGTTTATAATTATAATGATATAATATGACATTGCCCGACAAGCGGGCGCACAGGAGGAAACCATGGAAAGGGCAAAAAAACAACAGCTTGCCAAAATTGCCGCTCAAATGAGACTTGATATTCTTGACCAGGTTCACGCTGCCGGGTGCGGTCATCCGGGCGGCTCGCTTTCGATCGCCGACATTATGGCATATCTTTATTTTTCCGAAATGACCGTGGATCCTGCCGATCCTGCTATGGCATCGCGTGACCGTTTTGTGCTTTCCAAGGGGCACACTGCCCCCGCGCTCTATGCGGCGCTTGCCGAAAAGGGCTTTTTCCCGAAGGAGGAGCTTTTGGGTCTTCGTAAGATCCATTCCTTTTTGCAGGGTCATCCCGATATGAAGAATATCCCCGGTGTAGATATGAGCACGGGCTCGCTTGGCCTCGGTGTATCCGCTGCTTGCGGCATGGCACTTGCCGCTAAGCTTGACGGGCGCGACTATCGCACCTACACCATGCTTGGTGACGGCGAGAGCGAGGAGGGTCAGGTTTGGGAGGCAATGATGTTTGCCGCGCACTATAAGCTTGACAACCTTGTTGTGATGATCGACTGGAACGGCTTGCAGATCGACGGGCCTGTCACCGAGATCATGAACCCCACGCCTCACGATAAAAAGCTGGAGGCATTTGGCTTCCACGTCATGGTTGTTGACGGACACGACTTTGATGAGATCGAGAAGGCGTTTGAAAAGGCAAAGACCGTCAAAGGTAAGCCCACCGCCATCATCTTTAAGACCGTGAAGGGCAAGGGTGTTTCCTTTATGGAAAATCAGGTTAACTGGCACGGTGTGGCGCCCAATGATGAGCAATACGAGATCGCCGTAGCCGAGATCAAGGCGAAGGCGAAGATTTAAAGGGGGGCAAAGAGATGGCAGAAAAGATCGCAACCAGACAAGCCTACGGCGAGGCGCTTGCCGAGCTTGGCGAAAAATATAATTTTGTGGTGCTTGACGCGGACCTTGCGGCAGCGACCAAGACAGGCATTTTTAAGAAAAAGTTCCCCAACCGCCATTTTGATTGCGGCATTGCTGAGGGAAATATGATGTCGGTGGCGGCAGGTCTTGCGGCAGCCGGTAAGATCCCGTTTGTATCCTCCTTTGCCATGTTTGCTGCGGGGCGCGCCTTTGAGCAGATCCGCAATTCTATCGGCTACCCGCAGTTGAACGTAAAGATCGGCGCTACGCACGCAGGTATTACTGTGGGCGAGGACGGTGCTACGCACCAATGCAACGAGGATATTGCGCTGATGCGTGCGATCCCCGGCATGACGGTGATCAATCCCGCGGATGCGGTAGAGGCGCGTGCGGCAGTTGAGGCGGCGCTTCATTTTGACGGTCCTGTGTATCTGCGCTTTGGCAGATATGCCGTGCCCGTGATCAACGATAAAAACACCTACAAGTTTGAGCTTGGTAAGGGTGTACAGCTGCGCGAGGGCTCTGACGTGACCATCATTGCCACGGGCATTATGGTGGATATGGCAAATACTGCGGCAGAGATGCTGCAGGCAGAGGGCATTTCCGCGCGTGTGATCAATATTCACACCATCAAGCCCCTTGACCGCGAGATCGTGCTGAAGGCGGCAAAGGAAACAGGTGCCATCGTTACCGCAGAGGAGCACAGCATCATTGGCGGTCTTGGTGCAGCCGTCGCCGAAACGGTATGTGAGGGCTACCCCGTACCCGTATTGCGCGTAGGTGTAAACGATGTGTTCGGTCGCTCGGGCTCGGTGCCCGCGCTTCTTGAGGCATATGGGCTTACCCCTGCGAACATTGTCGAAAAGGCAAAACAGGTAATTGCACTCAAAAAATAAAAAGAAACAAAAACGCCGCATGATGCGGCGTTTTTCGACGGAATATGGAAACGAAAAGATTTTTAAAAAACGATAACGGCTTTATTTGCGCGCATTGCGGTAAGGCGGTGGAGCCGCTTGGCTACACCTCGCGCAATCACTGCCCCTTTTGCTTGTGGAGCTTGCACGTGGATGTCAATCCGGGCGACCGCGCGAATACCTGCGGCGGTGAAATGGAGCCTGTGAGTGCCCAGCCCGATGCCAAAAAGGGATTTGTGATCCTGCACCGCTGTGTGCGTTGCGGAGAGATCCACCGCAACCGCGCCGCGCACGAGGCGGCAGTACAGCCCGACAACAAAAAGCTACTCATTGCCTTAACGGCAAAACCGATCATAAAATAGAAAGGTAGGGAAACGGTATGAGAAAATTACGCTGTATGATATTAATGCTGCTATTTTCTCTTATGCTTGTCGCCTGCGGCGGCGAGGGAACTACCTATTTATATGATGCAGGGACACATACACACGTTTACGGCAACCGTTACGATGTAACGCCCGTGACCTGCGTGTGTGAGGGTACACAGATCCGCTATTGCAAGATCTGTCACCAGACGGTGACCGATACCGTTGCCGTGCCCGAGGATATTGCCGCACGCGCACATGCGTTTTCCGATACCGTGGTGGCACCAACCGAGGCGGAGGAGGGCTACACCAAGCGGAGCTG
Organism: Clostridia bacterium; assembly: GCA_017502975.1. Classification (GTDB taxonomy): domain Bacteria; phylum Bacillota; class Clostridia; order Oscillospirales; family CAG-272; genus Firm-07. Next base: position 36,141 of record JAFVTV010000038.1, read on the forward strand.
CACGCTATGTGAATACGTCATTGAGCGAACCGACGTGATCCCCGCACGCTACGCGCTGCTTACCGATGCTGCAACAAAGACCGAGGCGCCGCCAGGTGTGCAGGGCATATTGATGTCGGACACTGCCACACATCTGCTTTCGTACAGTGTTGGGGGCGAGATGACTGTTTCGGTTGAAATTGCCCGCCGTTTGGCGGTGGCATTGGTGATTACCGAGGCAATCGAGCAGCAAGCCCCCGCACTTACCGCGGATACCCCCATTACGCTTGTCAGCGGCATGGGTGCGGGAAACAGCTATACGGTGCGAGAATTGCTGTATGAGTGGATCGCAAGCGGCGATGCCGATATTGCACGCGGCTTTGCCATGGCGCTTGACGGCAGCGAGGCGGCATTTGCCGCGCGTGTTGCGGCGCGCCTTGAAAAATTAGGTGTTTCGGCAAGCGTGCCCCTTGACCTCTTTTCCCCTGATGCGTCGGGGGCGGCAACTCTTTATGCTACGGGTGTGCTGCTGGCGCGCGCGCTTGACGAGCCGCTTCTTTGTGAGGCTTTTGCCGATGCTGTGCCCGGCCTTGTGCGGATCGCGGGGAAAAAGCCTGCGCTCTATCTGTCGGTCGAGGGGCTTCGCATCTCGGCACTGAAAAATGACGCGGGTGTGTACTGCTTTTTGCTGCTCAGCGGCGAAAACACCTCTTCCGACCTTGAAAACATGCTGTTTTCGGCTGTTTTATAAAATTACCCGAAAGGAAAGAAAGCAATGAAAGAGTTTTTTACAAATCTTTTTAACACGGTGGTCGGCACCGTGACAAGCAACTGGAACAAGATCTTGACGTTTGTATTGGTGCTTGTGATCGGATACATCGTAGTGAAGGTGATCGGGCGCATTTTTGCGCGCGCCATGGATCGCTCAAAGCTAAAGGGCGCAACGGGCAACTTCCTCAAGTCGCTTGTAAAGGTTGCGCTGCTCGCGCTTTACGTCATTATTTTACTGTCCATGCTTGGCGTGGATACGACCTCGCTTGTGGCGATCTTCAGTGTGCTGACGCTCGCTATCTCGCTTGCCGTGCAGGGCGTGGTATCCAATCTTGCCTCTGGCATTACGCTGGTGGTCACAAAGCCCTTTGAGGAGGGCGATTTTGTGGATATCGGTGGCACCTCGGGCACGGTTGAAACGATCTCTATTTTCTCAACCAAGCTGAGAACCGGCGACAATAAGGTCATTATTATCCCCAATGGCAACGTCACGGCCGCTAATATCACCAATTATTCTACCAAGGGCACGCGCAGACTCGACCTCACGGTTTCGGCGGCATATGGCACAGAGGTGGCAAAGGTAAAGCGTGTGATCCTTGACGTCATTTCTCGCCATGACGAGATCTTTAAGGACCCCGCACCTATGGTGCGCCTCGCTGAGCACGGCGCCAGCTCCATTGATTTTGCGGTACGTGTGTGGCTTGATGGCGGCGATTATTGGAACACAAACTTTGATCTGAAGGAAGAAATTTACGATGCGTTTAACGAAAACGGCATCGAGATCCCCTTTCCGCAGATGGACGTGCATATGGCATAGCGTGATACTCCAAGCGGAGTATCACGCATCGAGATAAATCCCTTGCGGGATTTTCGATATGTTGCTAACGCAACTCGAGTTAAAAAACAAAATTCATAACATTAAGGTAGCAGAGGGCGTTTTCAAATATGAAAAAAACACATAAGCTTCTAATAGTATTGATTGCCCTAACAATTGTTGTTTTTACTTGTACTATAATTCATCACAAAATATCCACACATTACACAATGTTTCGTTTTGATCAAAAAACATTGGAGTATGCTTTTTCAGACGAAGTGTCCTCTGCACAATCATTTTGCGAAACTAAGGGGGCTAATACTATTCTATATGGTAGATATAAGTATGCTAAAGCAAACGATGATGGTACGCTCACAATTATCGTTGATGATGAAACCTTAAGGTTATGGAAAAGTAGCGACTGGACCTTACAAATACTTCAAAGTTTGTTAGAAGAAAAAGAAATAGACATAGGCGTAGATATCGATTGGTCAGATGATTTTCTTAGCGCCAAACGCAAAGTTAAAGAGTGTGGAGTGGAAATTTCAGAGGATTATTCTTTAATCACTCAGGGTCCCGGTGATGATGGTTCATTTTACACTTTCCTATTGCCGGCATGTGTTTATATGCAAATTTTTGAAGGGAAGCAGGTTGGTGAAATAAAAGTTACTTATGTAGAAGTCGATGAAAAAGGCAATATTATTGATGAAATAAATTGGGAACTTGATTCAAGCAATAAATCATAATTGTTTCAGCCGCGCCTTTGGGTACAGTGATTAAATCACATTCATCATTCAAGTTTTAATTGTGAGGTGTTGGCTATGGTTAGATCAAAAACAGCAAAAACCCTCATTAAAGTATTATTGATATCTTTTCTTGCCTTGTTTTCATTGCCCATCATTTTTTCGGGTGCTTCGTGAAGCGCCCCTACGGTACGAAAAAGGAGCGGGGCGTCGAGGCGCCGCCCCCTACTTACATAGCAAACACGGAGGCGTGAAATGAAGCTTGAAAAAATCAGATTCTGCCGATGCCCAAAATGCCATAAACACGGTATACCGGCATTCAAAAAAATAGGTCACCGCTACAACCCCGAAGTGCAATGTAAATATTGCAGTGTTAAATTTTCAGTAAATTTTGCACTATCGCTCATTATAAAAATATTTATTCCTATATTTTGGGGTGCTATTGGATTGCTTTTCACCACTTATATCCTGGAAATACCCTTTCCTTTTTGGTGCGCTTTGGCAATCATAAGCCTGTTCGTTTTTGAATATTTTTGCCCAATGGAAGAGAGGTAAAAGTTTGTTATCGAGGTCTTTTTCGCTTTGTTGGCATACTCTTGTAGGGGCGTTTCAAGAAACGCCCGTACGGTAAAAAAAGGAGAGAGAACATTTTATGTTCTCTCTCCTTTTTAATCATGCTTTGCGTTAATGCAAGCTGCGGTTGGGTTTAAAAATTGTGCACCGTTTATGCTTCTTCGACCACGGCGATGCTGAGATCGGCAAGTCCCTACAAAAAACAACAGGAATCAAATTCACTCCAAAACGGACAGTCGGGGACGCCTGTCCCTACAAAAAAACAAGAATGTAAAATTGCATTTTTGGGATAGGGCATATGCTCAAAAATGAAATCCCCCCCGCTATGCGGGGGGAGATTACTATGATAATTGGTTTTATTTTTCGCTTTCGTCGATTACGGCAATGGCAAGGTCGGCAAGCGCCTTGGGCTCTGCGGGAGCAGGGCAGCCCGACATCAGCTCGCTTGCGTTTTGCACCTTGGGGAAGGCAATGACGTCGCGCAACGAATCTGCACCTGCCATGACCATGGCAAGGCGGTCAAGACCCATACCGGAGCCGCCGTGGGGCGGCGCGCCGTACTTGTAGGCATCCACAAGGAAGCCAAACTTCTTTTCAATGTCCTCGGCAGTAAGCCCCAAGGCATTAAACATCTTTTCCTGCAGCTGCCAATCGGTAATGCGGATCGAGCCCGAAAGGAGCTCGGTGCCGTTGAGGACCATATCGTATGCCTTGGCACGCACCTTGCCGGGGTCGGATTCAAGGTAGGGTAGGCACTCCTCCATGGGCATGGTAAAGGGGTGATGCATCGCATCCCAAGCACCGGTTTCCTCGTTCCACTCAAAGAAGGGGAATTCGGTGATCCAAAGGAAGTTGTACTGCCCCTCGGGGATCAGCGCAAGCTTTTTGACAAGGAGGTTGCGCAGTGCACCAAGGGTGGGGAGCACCACGCGGTTTTTATCGGCAACGATAAGTGCAACGTCGCCTTTTTCCATACCAAGTGCCGCGATCACAGCGCTTTGCTCGTCGGGCGTGAGGAATTTTGCAAAGGACATATTGGGTGCATCATCGACCCAGCGAATGTAAGCAAGACCCTTGGCGCCAATGCCCTTGGCATGCTCGGTCAGCTTGTCGATCTCCTTGCGCGAGAGGGTCGCCGCCGCGCCCTTGGCTACAATGCCGCGCACGCTGCCGCCTGCGGTGATCGCACCGCTAAAGACGGAGAAGCCGCAATCCTTTACAACGGGGGAGATATCCTTAATTTCCATACCAAAGCGCGTGTCGGGCTTGTCGCTACCAAAGCGCTCCATTGCCTCGGCATAGGTCATGCGCGCAAACGGCGTTTTCAGGGTGACACCCAAAAGCTCGCGGAAGGCACGTACGATAAAGCCCTCGTTCATCTCCATGATATCCTCTGCGGTTGCAAAGGACATTTCAAGGTCGATCTGTGTAAATTCGGGCTGGCGGTCTGCACGCAGATCCTCATCACGGAAGCAACGCGCAAGCTGAATGTAGCGGTCAAACCCAGAAAGCATCAAAAGCTGCTTGTAGATCTGGGGGGATTGGGGCAGGGCATAAAAGCTGCCCTTGTGTACGCGGGAGGGCACCAGATAATCGCGCGCACCCTCGGGGGTCGCCTTGATCATCATGGGTGTTTCAATTTCCATGAACCCGTTTTCAAAATAATACTCGCGTGCAATGCGCGCAAGCTCGTGGCGCATGCGGATATTTTTCTGTAGCTCGGGGCGTCTTAAGTCAAGATAACGGTATTTGAGTGCCGTTTCATCCTTCACGCGCTTGGTATCAGAAACCTCAAAGGGAGGTGTTTGCGCGGCGGAAAGGATCTTCATTTCGGTGACATACACCTCAACCTTGCCTGTGGGGAGGTTGGGGTTTACAGCACCCTCGCCACGGGCGCGCACGGTGCCGTGCACGGCAACAACGTACTCGGCGCGGCAGGAAAATGCCTTTTCGAATACCGTTTTGGGGGTAGTGTCATCAAAAGCAAGCTGCAAAAGACCCGTGCGGTCGCGCAGATCGATGAAAATGAGTGCGCCAAGGTCGCGCTGGCGCTGCACCCAACCCATAACCGATACCGTTTTGCCGATATCCTGCTCGGAAAGGATGCCGCAGTAATGTGTTCTTTTGTCCTGTGCGGTTAGAAATTCAGCCATTTTTTAACTCCTTTTTCACTCGATCACTTCGCCGTTGGCGGTGAAAAGCGGTAATTTTTCAAGATAAATGATATCCTCGCGGTTTTGCGCATCGCCCTCGGCAAGCACAGCCATACGGCCGCAGACAATGCCGCCTGCCGCCTTTACCAGCTCCTCTACGGCGTGCAGGGATGCACCCGTTGAGATCACGTCGTCAACGATCAAAACGCGCTTGCCGCGCATCAGGTCGGCATCGGCTTGGTCAAGGAAAAGTTTTTGCTCCTTGGCGGTGGTAATGGAGCGCACCGTTACCTCCATGACACCCGTCATGTAGAGCTTGGGCGTTTTGCGCGCCAGCATATATTTTTGGTTGCCTGCAAGGCGTGCCATTTCATGCACCAGCGGAATGCCCTTGGCTTCCGCAGAGATGAGATAATCGTAGTCGGGTGCGCGGTCAAGCAGAGCCTTGGCGCAAGCGGTGGTAAGCTCGGGGTCGCCGAAAATGACAAAGGCACCGATCGAAAGATTTTCATTCAGAGGACAAAGCGGCAGTGCGCGGTCAAGACCCGCGATGTTCATTTTATAGGCTTTCATGGTATCTCCTTATTTTGTTAGAGTTATGATTTATAAAGTTATCATTTACATTATACACATGTTTTTAAAAATGTCAACTCACAGGGCGCAGATCAACTGCTCGATCGGGTCATAATCGGCATAAGAGCTTTTCAGCGCAAGGTCGGTCTTGGCAACAAGCGCAATGACGCGTGCCAATCGCTGCGGACCTGTGCGCGCAAGGGACTTGGCTAGAAGCCCCACCTTATATTCGTGCATTTTGAGAACAGCGGAAATTTCCTTGTTGCTTTTACCCGCTTCAAGAAGCACCTGTACACCCTGCAGCTCCGAAAAGATGCGCGCGATCTCACCAAGGATCACGGTTGGCTCAACACGCTCAAACTTCAGCACCGCCAAAGCATCGAGCGCGGCGCGCCCGTCGCCTGCGAGAATGGCGTTTGAGAGGGCAAAGGCATCAGGGAGCATGGCGGGCACGGCAACCGTTTGGATATCGGATACCGCAACCTCGGTGCGCCCGTGCTCCTTTACATAACAGGCAAGCTTTTCTATCTCGTTTGCCAGCACGAACATCGTTTTGCCTGCGTGTGCGATGAGCGCCGTGCAGACCTCGGGTGCGGCAGCAACACCGTAATGCGCAAAATGCTTGGATGCCCAGCGCGCCAAGCGCGCGTCGGTGGGTGCAACAAACTCCACGGGCGTGGTTACCTCGGCAAGCTTTTTGAATACCGTTGAAGGTTTTTTGGGCAAAAAGCCCTCGTCGATCAGCCCTGCCGCCACAAGTAAAATGATGCAGTTGAAGTCATATTCCTCAAGCTCGGCAAGCACCGCGGTGAGCGCATCGAGATCGCTGCTCTTCATGGTGCGAAAATCAAAGCCGCGCAGTACAATAAGGCGGGCATCGGTCATCATAGGCGGCGCCGCCATGGCGTCAAGGAGCCTGTCGGGGGTGTAATCGGTAAAATCTATGGTAACGTCATTGAAAAACGCCATAGCGGGGTCGGGGCAAAGGGTTGCGCGCGTTTCGCGCACGGCGGCTGCCTTGAGGTAATCCTCCTCGCCAAAAAAGAGGAACGCGCGCCCCGGCGCCTTTGCGATATTCTTGCGGTATTCTTCATCCCTGATGATCGCGTTCACGGCAAAGCCCCCCTTTTAAAAATACATCTTTATTATACTCTTCCTTATAGGCTTTTGTCAATCATATAGAATTTTTTATGAAAGAAAAAATCAAAAAACTTGCAAAAAACACTTGCGCACGGGCGCCTTGAGTGTTATAATAAAAAATATCAAAAAACAAAGTGTCGCAACACTCTGCGGCAAAATATACAAGGAGGAAAAAACAATGGCATTTGATCCCAACAAAAGACCCGACGATATGGCTCGTATTACCACAAAAGAGCTGGCGGATCGCTTCATCGAGGAGCAGGTAAACGCGGTACGAGCACAGGTAGGCAACAAAAAGGTGCTTCTCGCGTTGTCGGGTGGTGTAGATTCCTCCGTTGTGGCGGCTTTGCTCATCAAGGCGATCGGCAAGCAGCTTATTTGCGTGCACGTTAACCATGGCCTTATGCGCAAGGGCGAGAGCGAGCAGGTGATCGAGGTGTTTGGCAAGGCGCTTGACGCAAACCTCGTTTATGTTGATGCAACCGACCGCTTCCTTGATCTTCCTGCAGGCGTCAGCGACCCCGAGAGCAAGAGAAAGATCATCGGTAAGGAGTTTATCGAGGTCTTTGCCGACGAGGCAAGAAAGCTCGAGGGCGTAGAGTTCCTTGCACAAGGCACCATTTATCCCGATATTCTCGAGAGTGTAAAGCAGGCAGAGGGCAAAAAGGCAGTAAAATCTCACCACAACGTGGGCGGCCTTCCCGAGGATCTCAAGTTCGAGCTTGTTGAGCCCGTAAAGCTTTTGTTTAAGGACGAGGTAAGAGTTGTTGGTGAGGCGCTGGGGCTCCCCCACGCAATGGTGTACCGTCAGCCCTTCCCCGGCCCCGGTCTTGGTGTGCGTTGCCTTGGCGCCATTACGCGCGAACGCCTCGCGGCACTGCGCGAGGCAGATGCCATTTTGCGTGAGGAATTTGATAACTTTGGCCTTGCAGGCAAGGTTTGGCAGTATTTTGTGGTTGTACCGGACATCAAGAGCGTTGGTGTGAAGGACGATAGCCGCTATGAGGGCTGGCCCGCGATCCTTCGTGCCGTCAACACCAAGGATGCCATGACCGCCACGATCGAGGAGATCCCCTACGAGGTGCTTCATAAGGTCGTTGCTCGTATTACGAGCGAGGTGGAGGGAATTAACAGAGTTCTCTATGATCTGACACCCAAACCCACCGGAACGATCGAGTGGGAGTAATAACGTTTATCACAGCAAAAACAAATTATCGCAAAAAGGTAAATTCGTTTATCGTTTGAGCGTTTTTGCACTACAATAAAAAGAAAAGACCTTGCTTCATCCGGGTGATGGATCAAGGTCTTTGTTACTGTTTTAAGTTGAAATTTGTGATATAATTTGTTGCAGAGCAAAAAAATTTAAAAAATCTATTGACATTTACCCTACGTAAAAACGTAATATCATAGTTGCACGATACCGCGAAAGAATGTTGGAGGTAACATTATGCAAATGAAAGGCTTTTTATCGGTTATCGCATCTCTGCTGTTAGCGCTTGTGCTTTGCTTGTGCTTTACAGCGTGTGGGGAAGAACAGGAGCACGTTCACTCGTTTTCCGCATGGAACACAACAACATCGCCCACCTGTACCACTGAGGGCAGGCAAACCAGAACCTGCAGCTCGTGCGATACCTCGGAATACATACCGATTCCGGCGTTGGGGCACAAAAAGGTGATCGACAATGCCGTTGCTGCCACCTGCTTGGCAGAAGGCAAGACAGAGGGCAGCCATTGCAGTGTTTGTAATATTGTAATCAAGCCGCAAAATACAATTGCCGCGCTTGGGCATACTGCCGTAACAGATGCCGCGGTTGCACCCACCTGTACTGCACAGGGTAAGACAGAGGGCTCGCACTGCAGTGCTTGTGACGCTATACTTGTTGAGCAGACTGCCATAGAGCCCTTGGGGCATCAGTACGATGCGGGAGTGGTGGTAACGTCTGCAAGCTGTGTTGCGGCAGGCACAAAGAAATACACCTGCACTGTTGCTACGTGCAAGCATACTTATAATGCGCCCTACGACATGGCAACCTTTACCGCAACCGAAATATACGATAAGGCGATTAAATTTGTTGCCGAGATTACGATTTACGACAAAACCGGTGAAGAAGTAGGCGTTGGCGCGGGCTTTGTATACAGCCGTGACGGAAGAATTGTTACCAATTATCATGTCATTGAGGATGCATACAGCGCAACCGTTACCATAAACAAAAAAACCTATGCCGTTTTATCGGTTCTTGCGTTTGATGTCGATATAGATCTGGCGGTTTTGAAGATAAACGCCACGGGCTTAACCGTTGCCAATGTGTGCAAAAAACCCGTTAAGGTGGGGCAAACGGTTTGGGCGATCGGTTCACCCATGGGGCTGACCAACACGCTTTCGCAGGGTATGATTACCTATGCAGACAGAGAATTGTACGACGTATCCTACGTTCAGCACGATGCATCCATTGCGGGCGGCAATTCGGGCGGACCGCTGATCAATGTGCACGGAGAAGTGATTGGCATAAACACATTTTATTTTGCGGATTCGCAAAATCTGAATTTTGCTGTTTTTGCAGGCGAGCTCGACAACCTGTACTACGGAACACCGATATCGCTGGCCGATCTGTATGAGCTTAATCATGACCCATACAATATTTTGACCAACTGGCTGACTGAAAACTATACCGATTATTCATCCTATGAGATTTGTTATGATGAGATACTGGAAGACGCTTGGTTTTCCATCGGAATGGATCTGCAGACCGGGGATCTCTACATTGATGCGCTGTGGGATCTCGGGGATGGGGTAGAGTGCTATGTGCTGCTGAACCTTTCCTATGACCCCTCGCAATATGTCTATTATGCATGTTTATCTTACGATGGATACCAAAACATAGTGATCGGTCGCATCAACGCCGCCACCTTTAACGAAAATACCGTCTTGACCCCGATCACCTATGAGGGAAATTATTGGGATGAGGAGTTGGTTTTGGAACTGTATTGCGCGGGGATTATCGATCTGTTGTATTGGTTTGATTGGGTAAGCTTTGAGAACGGTATTGGTGTGACGCCGACGGATTTCGGCTTTGCGGCGCTTGAGTGGGTATAAGCCAAGGCTTGATTTTAAAAATAAGGAGTGTTAAGTTATGAAAACTGTAATACATCATGAAATTTACGGACCGATCACATACAGCGAAAGCGATTGGACGGGCAAAAAAGAAATATGGTTTGGAAGCACACCGCTTGTGAAGAGAGGAAAGAGTTGCTTTGTGTGGAAAAATCATGAAGGTGTGGAAACGATTGTCACCGTAAAGGGCAATCTTTTCTCGGGCAGAACGCTTTATATCGGAGCCGAGAGGGTTGAGGTACAGCCTGCTTCAAAATGGTATGAGATCGTTTGCTCTTTTTCCATTCTGCTCTTTATTTTGGTTTGGGGTAACAGTGTTACGCTTTGTTCTATTTTGCCGCTTGTGGGTGGTGCGATCGGCGGCGCTATTTCGGGTGGCGCCTCGGTGCTGTGCTTGCTTGGTATGAAAAAATTTAAAAATGTGGGCGGCAAGCTATTGGTATGGCTTGCGGCGTTTGGGGCAACGGTTTTGATTTGCTTTTTGCTTGGTCTTGCTATTTTGTCCTTGCTGCTATAAAGAAAGGCTCCGGGGGTGCCATCAAATGCATATGCATTTGATGGCACTCCCATCTTTTTCTTGACAGCAGAGAAGGGCGTGTGGTATGATAAAAGCAGAGATTTGGCAAATAACCCTACAACGGGTGTGCTTTTTTGGGGGTTCAACCGTTGGTATGTGGACTTTTTCTGCCGCAACGGATATACTAAAGTAAATAAAACGCCGCCGTTGGCGGCAAAAGGAGCGAGTATGTTAAAAATCGAGCACTTGACAAAATGCTATGGCGAGAAAAAGGCAGTAGATGATCTCTCGCTGCACATTCAAAAGGGCGAGATCTGCGCCTTTATCGGCCACAACGGTGCGGGAAAAACCACCGCTATCAAATCGGTGTGCGGCATCTTGCGCTTTGATGCGGGCGAGATCTATATTGACGGAATCTCGGTCAAGGAAAACCCACTTGCCGCAAAGCAGCTTATCGCGTATATTCCCGACAATCCCGATCTTTACGATTTTATGACGGGCATTGGCTACCTTAACTTTGTAGCTGATATTTTCGGCGTGGATGCCGCCGCGCGCAACGAGCGCATCCATCGCTTTGCCGATATGCTGGAACTGACAAAGGATCTTGCACAGCCAATCTCTGCCTACTCGCACGGTATGAAGCAAAAGCTTGCCATTATTTCGGCGCTCGTACACGAGCCGCGCTTGCTTGTAATGGATGAGCCCTTTGTCGGGCTTGACCCCAAGGCGGCGCACCTCTTAAAGGAGCTGATGCGCGAGATGTGCCGCGAGGGCACGGCGATCTTTTTCTCCACACACGTTTTGGAGGTTGCCGAAAAGCTTTGTGACAAGGTTGCCATTATCAAGGGTGGCAAGCTCATTCGCGCGGGCAAAATGGAGGAGGTAAAGGGCGACACCTCGCTTGAAGCCGTCTTCCTTGAGCTGGAGGGTGAGCAATGATCAAGGCTCTTTTTAAAAAGCAGATGCTTGAGGTCTTTTCTTATCTCTTTATGACAAATAAGAAAAAGACCCGTCGCACGGGCAAGGCGCTTGCCTATACCTTGGTGCTTTACGGCTTTTTGTTTGCCTACCTTTGTGTGATGCTCTTTTTCATGGCAAGGTTCCTTTGCGAGGCGCTTGTGCCGTTGGGGCTCACGTGGTTCTATTTTGCTATCATGGCGTTGATGTCCCTTGTGATGGGCATCATCGGCAGTGTATTTAACACCTACACAACACTGTATCAGGCAAAGGATAACGACACCCTCTTGGCCATGCCCATTCCGCCCCGTTATATCCTGCTCGTGCGCCTTGCGGGTGTTTACGTATCGGGCCTGTTTTTTGAGCTTTTGGTGATGCTTCCCGCAACGGTTGCGTGGTTTATGTATGGCGAGGTGACGGCGCTTGGCGCGATCTTTGCCGTGCTCCTGCCCTTTGTGCTTTCCTTTTTCGTGCTGTCACTTTCCTGCCTTTTGGGGCTGCTGGTGGCGGCGATCGCCGCGCGTATCCGCCACAAGTCGCTTGTCATTACGCTCCTTTCGCTCGGCTTTCTCGCGCTTTATTTCTGGGGCTACAGCAAGCTGATGAGCTCGCTTACGGACCTGATGACCGTGCTCGGCGATATTGCCCAAAGGGTAAAGGGCCCCTTGTTCCTTTTCTACCATATGGGGCGCGCCGCCGAAGGGGAGGCGCTTTCGATGCTGATCTTTACGGGTATCGTGCTCGGTATTTTCCTTTTGATCTATCTCTTGCTCTCGCATAGCTTTCTCACGCTTGCCACCACCAACAGGGGGGCGGCAAGAAAAGCATATAAGCGCGAGCGCACCGCGCAAAGGAGCGTTGGCAGGGCATTGCTCGTGAGGGAACTGAAGCACTTTGCTTCAAGCTCCGTTTATATGCTGAACTGCGGGCTCGGCGCGCTGATGCTGCCCCTTATGGGCATTATGCTGCTGATATTTAAGGACGACGTGCGTGCAATGCTCCCTCTATTTGAGGCAATGCTCGGAGGCGCTGACGTGATATATCTGCTCTTTGCGGCATTTGTGTGTATGATGACGTCAATGATCGATCTCACCGCCCCCTCGGTATCGCTTGAGGGCAAAAATATTTGGATCGTGCAATCGCTCCCCGTTGAGCCGCGCAGGGTGCTGTATGCAAAGCTCCTTTTGCACCTGCTCATCGGCGTGCCCGCGGCATTGGTTGCGGCGGTATGTCTTTTGATCGCCATTTCTCCCTCGCTACCGTTTTTGATCCTCATTCCGCTTGCCATGCTGCTGTTTTTGCTGTTCATTGCACTGTTTGGATTATTTATGAATCTGAAAGCACCAAACCTCTCTTGGGCAAACGAAACAGTGCCTGTCAAGCAATCCATGAGCGTAACCGTTACGCTTTTTGGCGGCTGGGTGCTCACTGCAGCTTTGGGTGCTCTTTACGTACCCCTGCACGGGCACGTGGCGCCCGCCCTTTACCTCGCGCTTGTGTGCTTGCTGCTGGCAGGTGCTTGCACAGCGCTTTTCCTGTGGATCAGAAAAAAGGGCGCGGAGATCTTTGCAACGTTATAATGTAAAAACACCCCAAAACGCAGCACGTTTTGGGGTGTTTTGCTTTTATTTATCTTTTATACAGTGTTGCTTGACGATAAAAATTATAGGCATTGTCGGTTTTATCAATAGGAAGCATTCCTGCGTGCCTGTGAATTGAAAAACAACACCGTTTGTGGTATAATAAAGTAACACGCCTTGTTTGAAACAAAATTTCTCAAGCAAATAAAAGGAGCAACCATGAAAACGATACTAATCATCGACGACGATATCCATATTGGAGATATGCTGACAGAGGTGTTGGAGCGTGAGGGCTATGGTGTTTTGCGCGCGTATTCGGGCACGGAAGCGTTATTGCTGCTTTCACAGAAAACGCCCGATCTTGTGCTGCTTGACCTGATGCTCCCCGGGCTTTCGGGTGAGGAGGTCTTGCCCAAAATTAAGAACATTCCCGTCATTGTGGTAAGTGCCAAAATAGACGTGCAGGACAAGGTGGATCTTTTGCTTGGCGGGGCGGCGGATTACGTCACAAAGCCCTTTGATACCAAGGAATTGCTTGCAAGAATTTCGGTGGCGCTACGAAACACATCGGCGCAAGTGCCACTTTTGCATTACGATGCGATTACCTTGAACACGGCAAGCTATGCCGTGTTTGTTGACGGTGCCGAGGTCAAGCTGACGCGCACGGAGTTTGCCATCCTCAAATATCTGATGCAAAACAGTGCACAGGCACTTTCCAAGTCGCAATTACTTGACCGTATTGCCCTTGATACACCCGATTGTACCGAAGGCTCGCTAAAAATTCATGTTAGCAATCTGCGAAAAAAACTGCGTGACGTGTCGGGGAAAGATTATATTGAAGCTGTTTGGGGCATCGGTTTTAAGTTGAAATAAGGCAAAAAACCGCAAAATGAAAATCTTTACGAAATCTTAACCCTTTTCTTTACCGCTACCTTAACCGCTTTGCGGTAAGATATCGGCAACATCCAAAAGGAGGAGTTCGAGATGGAATACGTACTCACAACACAAAACTTATCCAAATCCTACCGCAAATTTCAGGCGCTCGATAATTTCACCATGCGCGTGCCAAAGGGCGCGATCTATGGCTTTGTCGGCAAGAACGGCGCGGGTAAGACCACGCTCATTCGCCTTGTTTGCGGTCTGCAAGCGCCCACGGCTGGCTCTTACAGCATCTACGGCATCGACTATAAGGACAAGAGCATTTCAAAGGCGCGCCGCCGCATGGGCGCGGTGGTGGAAACGCCCGCGATTTATATGGATATGACCGCCACGGAAAACTTGAAGCAGCAGTATCTTCTGCTCGGACTTCCTTCCTATGAGGGGATCGACGAGCTGCTTTCTCTTGTGGGGCTTGCGAACACAGGAAAGAAAAAGGCGCGCAACTTCTCGCTTGGTATGAAGCAGCGCCTTGGCATCGCCATCGCGCTTGCGGGCGATCCCGATTTTCTCGTGTTGGACGAGCCCGTGAACGGCCTCGATCCACAGGGCATCATCGAGATCCGCGAGCTGATCCTAAAGCTCAACCGCGAGCGACAGATCACCGTGCTGATCTCCAGCCATATTCTTGACGAGCTTTCCCGCCTTGCCACGCACTACGGCTTTATTGACAAGGGTAGAATGGTTAAGGAAATGAGCGCCGCGGAGCTGGAGGCGGCTTGCCGCAAATGTATGCGCGTGGAGGTCAGCAACACCGCCGCGCTGTCGCGCGTGCTGGACGGTATGGGCGTGGAATACAAGATCCTTACCGACACCACCGCCGATATTTACGCAAAGCTTAATATTTCGGAGCTGACACGCGCGCTCGATAAGAGCGCCTGCGAGCTGCGCGCGATCACCGAGCACGATGAATCCCTTGAAAGCTACTTTGTGGGGCTTGTGGGAGGTGGCGAGCGTGAGTAATCTTTTGCGCGCAGGATTTGTCCGTTATCTCAAAAATCCACTTGCAGTCATTGCCGCCGTTGCCTCGCTTGTGATAGGGCTTCTTGGCGGTCGCAATGCAGTCTACACCATCGATGATGTGTATTTAATCGCGTTGTTCATTGCATTTGCCGCATTTATTTCGCTACTCGTCGGGCGCGAGCACGGGGAAGGCGGCTTTCGCAATAAGGCGATCGCGGGTTACACGAAGGGACAGATCTTTTTCTCGGAATGGCTGCTGCACACGGTGTTTTGCCTGTGCCTGCTGCTGCTCTTTCTTGTCGGCTTTGCACCACTCGCGCACGAGGTGCTTTCCCCCGTGCCCGCGAGGATGCTTGCTTTGATTGCTTTGTGTTTTGTATGTATGACGGTAGCTGTTGTGACTCTGCTTTGCGTGCTTTCCATGCTGGTTAGCTCTCGCGCCGTGTCGGCGATCCTTTCGGTGCTGTTGGTGATCGGGCTGTTGTTTGCTTCTTATAAGATTGAAGAAGCGCTTTCCACACCGCAATATTATTACATAAGTCACTATGATGAGCAAAACGAGCTTGTATGGGAAGAACAAAAGGAAAGTCCGCTTTATGTGGACGGCGCGGCGCGCACGTTTCTTACGCATCTGAATTATACGATCCCCTTGGGGCAAAGCGAGCCGTTGATCCAGTGCATTGGTGTATGGAATTACGACGTGTCATGGATCGATGAGCATTCTTGTTCGCATCTGAAGATCGTGAAATTTTTTCCGCTTTATTCCTTGGGGCTAACGGTAACCATCGGTGGCATCGGTTATGCGATCTTCCGCCGCCGTGACCTGAGATAGGGGGTGGACGGCGTGAAAAATCTGCTTTCTGCCACCTTTCGGCGGCTTTTTAAGGGGAAGTTGTTTTGGATCGGCATGCTTGCCATGGGCGGTTTTGGCGCCGTTGCAACGATCGCACGGGCACGCGATGCCTACATTCTGCAGGGAATGGGCTACGACACCCCCGACGGGCTTTTGTTTATCGGTCTCACTTATTTTCTCATCACCGTGGCGGCGTTCGATAGCCTTTTCATCGGTGCCGAGCACGCGGACGGCACGTGGCGTAATAAATTGATCGTGGGGCAAGGGAAGGTGCAGATCTATCTCACCTACCTGATCGTCACAACCGCAGCCACGCTCCTGATGCACCTTGTCTATATCGGCGTGGTGTTGGGGCTTTCCGCATCGCTTCTGAATCCTTTTTTGACGCCGATTAGAGTGAACGTGGTCTTCTTTTTCTGCTCCCTTGCCACCGTGGTGGCAATGAATGCTCTGATGGTCACGCTTTGTATGCTCGTGCAAAACAGGGCGTTTGTGGCGGTTGGCGCAATGCTGCTTGCCATTGGCTTGATGATGGGCGGTATGACGATCTATCAAATGCTCTGCGCACCTGAATTTTTAAGCGGTCCGCCCTCGACCGTAAACGGTGTGCTGATGCCATCCCCCGAGCCCATGCCCAACCCCAAATATCTCACGGGCGCGAAGCGCGCATTCTTCCAATTTTTGCACGATTTTCTGCCCGGTGGTCAGGCGCTGACCATTGGCACGACAGGCGAGCTGCCTGCAAATGTGTGGCGTTTGCCCGTGTTGTCTCTGTCGCTCGCCCTGCTTTCCACCCTTGGCGGCGCGTGGGGCTTTTGCCGCCGTGATTTAAAATAATATCAAAAAGGAGGTGTGCGTATGGTTGCGTTATGGATCGCGGTGGGGGTGTTGTCCCTTGCCGTACTCTTGCTTGTGTGCAAGGTTTTCTCCATGCAAAAGGCGGCAAGAGAGATCGCGGCAGGTTTTGCCGAGCATCTGCAAAGCGATACCAATACGCTGATCTGCGTATCCACCAGGGATCGACATATACGCGCACTTGCCGTTGCCATTAACCGAGAGCTGCGCACGCTACGCGAGATGCGGCACCGCTATCAAAACGGCGACAAGGAGCTGAAAAGCGCCGTCACCAATATCTCGCACGATCTGCGCACACCGCTCACCGCCATTTGCGGGTATCTTGACCTTTTAGAAGCGGAGGAAAAATCCGAGCAGACCGCCCGTTATATCGCGCAAATTGCAAACCGGATCGAGGTTTTGAAGTCGCTGACCGAGGAGCTGTTTCGCTTTTCGGTGATCTCTGCCGAGCCTGCCCTCGCGCCTGAGCGCTTGAACGTGTGCCGCGTGCTGGAGGATACGCTCATTTCCTTTTACGGCGCGCTGGAGGGAAAGGGCATAAAACCACAGATTTCTTTGCCTGATTGTGAGGTGTGGCGCACCTTGGATGCTTCTGCGCTTTCTCGGATTTTTGGCAACATCGTGAGCAATGCGGTAAAATATTCCGACGGAGATTTTAGTGTCTGTATGAGCGAGGACGGCCGCATCGTGTTTACCAATACGGCGCACACCTTGTCTGCGGTGGACGTGGAAAAGCTGTTTGACCGCTTCTATACGGTCAATTCCGCGAGAAGCTCCACAGGCCTCGGGCTTTCGATCGCCAAGATCCTGGTCGAGCGGATGGGTGGGTGTCTGTCCGCCCAATATAAGCATGGGCAGCTTAACATTATTTGTACTTTCTAAAAAATTATGATCTGTCGGGTCATGTGCAAAAAAGCACCACACCGTAACCGAAAAACACCCCAAAACGTGCTACGTTTTGGGGTGTTTTCTTGTTATTTGCGCTTGCGCGCAGGCACGAGGGAGAGTGCGAGAAGCGCCTGCGAGGGCACGTAAAAGATCCATGCGAGGTTGAAGCCCGGGTGCGCTAAGTGGTAGATGAAGCCGCCCTTGGCGAGGGGAAGATATCCTTCAATGAGGGAAAGCCCCACAAAAACATCACAGCAGGCAAAGAGCAAAAGCCCCGCGGCAAACAGGGGCGGCTTTTCGCCGGCAAGAAAGGCGAAGACCACATTTAAAAGCAGATTGGCGAAGTAAAACATCGAAACAAGCGCCACCGCATCGGCATTTTTGCCGAGCGCCAAAAGTGTGATAGCGAGTGTGAGAATTGGCACACCAACGCGCAAAAGTGCGTGCACGGTGCGGCGTTTTTCGTTTGTATCGGCAAAATAAATGCGCGCAAAATAGCAAAGCTGCGTTACTGAAAAAAAGAGCATGGCAGCAAGCTTTTCCTCAGCGCCCCGCAGCACCAAAAAGTAATCGGCACAAACGGTAGCGAGGAGTGCTGCTTGTGTGAAATAGTAGCACTTCGTGTGGGAGAAAAGCAAAAACGCAAACAGGCAGGCAAGCACAACAGCCGCATAGGAGCACAAAGTAGCACCTCTGCCGGGCAGTACTTGGAGCAGGATGCCGAGCGTGAGCTCCGCTATTAAAAACGCGCCACACAAGAGCTTGTCGAGGTGTTTATTCTTTCGCATATTCGCCCTCCTTTTTTTAATCTGCTTTTATTATAGCGCTTTCTTTGAAAAAGTCAACCTGTTTTATTGACAAGAGGGGCGCAAATTCGGTATAATAAAGAAAAACGATCAAGGAGCATTCTATGAAGCTTACCTATCTTGGCACCTCCTCTGTTGAGGGCTTTCCCGCTGTTTTTTGTAATTGTAAAAACTGTGCCGCGGCGCGCAAGCTTGGCGGTGTGAATATTCGTACGCGTACACAGGCACTTGTCAACGAGGATCTTTTGATCGACCTGCCCGCTGACACCCTCCATCACTTTTTGCAGTTTGGCATAGAGGCGCACAAGGTCAAGTACCTGTTTGTAACGCATTCGCATAAGGATCATTGCTACCCGCAGGAGCTGGGATGCCACCGTCACCCCTGCGCCAAGGAAATGGAGCAGCCGGTCCTGCGCGTATTTGGCAGTCACGGCGCACACGCCCTGATGGCTCCCTTTGCCTCGGACAACGTTGTTGTGTCGGAGCTGAAGCCCTTTGATGTGGTTGAGCTTGCGGAGTACTGCGTGACCGCGCTGCCCGCTAGGCACATGGGTGAGAATGAAGGCGCACTCATTTACCTCATTGATGACGGCGAGAAGAAGGTGCTTTATGCCCATGATACAGGCTACTTTCTTGATGAGGTGTTTGATTACTTAAAGGATAACGGCATCGTGCTGGATCTGGTCAGCTACGACTGTGCTTACGGCGATAAATTCGTTGCCGATACGGGCGGACATATGGGCATTGAAAACATCGTGCGCGTGCGTGAGCGTCTTCTCGAGATCGGCGCAGTGAATGAAAAAACCATTCACGTACTCAATCATTTCTCGCATGGCATCAATCCCTTGCAAAGCCGCCTTGAAAAGCTGGTGAGAGGCCAGGGCTTCTCTGTGGCACACGACGGCCGCGTAATGGATATCTAAAAAAACAAAAACAAAGGCTTGTGCAGCTGCCATGTGGCGCTGTGCAAGCCCTTATTTTTTTGCAAGATTTAAAATCGGAACACCGTTTTGCTGCGCGTAGGAGCAGGTGTAAAACGTGCCACCCTGCCGTTTTGTAATGTAGGCAACGCAAAGCTCACTTCCGTCAACCAAGGCGCGGTTGCGTGCATACATACAGCCCGACCGATAAGTGTCAAAGAGAAAGCGCACGCTGTCGGCATGATCGATGATATCCTGCCAGAGAAGCCGCTCTCCCTCGCGCCAGTTTTTTGCCTGATCGCGGCAGGGCAAGATGAGGTGAAGCTTGATCTCGGGATGCTTTTCCCGCGCCGAGAGCACGCGAAGGGCGGCAAGCATATCAAAGCCAAGTGCGCCGCCCGCGCGAAATTCGGTAAAGCCCTCGGCAATCAGTGCTTCAAGGGTGCGGTCAAGGCGCAGGGTAAGAGCAAGGCGCGCGGTAGCGGGAATATCGCGGTGCCCTGTAAAGCAGCAGATCCTCATACGGTGCCCCTCCTTTCTTTTTTTACAGTATAGCACAAAACCCCACGCAACGGTAGCGATTTTGAAAATATTCCTCAAAAAATCAGTTTTCCATCGCAAGTTTTTCGACTTTTCGGCAGCGCACGCCGCCCCCCGACGGTTTTTTGCAGCTTTTTCCAAATAGCAATCAATTTCGGCGGCACGTGGCGACGGCTTTTGCACCTCACGGGGACTACAATAAAAGCAAAAACGGAGGTCGTTATGCAAAACGAGAAAACAAAGGAGAAGCCTCGCGCGCGGGCAGAGGGGGAGCGCGCCGCGGCTGAAGAGATCTGCCGCCATCTTATTTTTGCCGCGCTTGGCGCATTGCTCTCGGCGGCAGAGCTGGTGTTTGGTGTACATCCATTTGGCATAGCGCTTGCCGCGGCGGCAAGCAAGTATTTTTACGCCACGGCGCTGGGTGTTGCCGTGTTTGCACTGGCGGTGGGGGATCATACCTCGCTTGTGGCGCTTGGGGTGCTGGCGCTGTTGCGCGTTGCGGTGTCGCTCCTTGCACAGGAAAAGATCTGTGCAAAGAACATTTTTCACGAGCGGCCGCTCTTTCGCATCGCCGCCTCGGCGGTTGCGGTGCTTGGCGTGGGTATTTCGGGAGTGGTGAGTGGGGGCTTCCGCTTTTATGATCTCTTTGCCATGCTGCTTGCCGTTGCCGCAGCACCGCTTGCCACCCTTCTTTATATCGGTGTTTTTGAACGTGAGCATGGGGTTGTGGCGTATCACTTTGAGCTTGGCGTAGCGGCACTTGTGCTTACCGCAGTGTTTGCTATGCGCACGGTCAGCTTTTTCGGCATTTATCCCGCCGCCGCCATTGCCGCAGGCATCGCCTTTTTGCTTGTTTCGCATCGCGGTATTTTGTGGGGCACGGTTGGCGGTGCGCTGGCAGGTCTTTGCTTTGATTGGCGCATGGCGCCTGCCTTTTTGCTTTGCGGGCTCTGTTTTGGTCTGCTTGAGAAAAGCAGCAGGGGCGGCGGTGTGTTGGCAGGCAGCGCGGCAGCGGGGGCATATGCCTTTTTGGTTGCCTCTGCAGCGGGGCTTGCCTCGGTGTTGCCCTCACTGCTGGTTGCGGGCGCGCTCTTTCTTGCCTTTGACAGCGCAGGGCTTGTGGAGGGCGCACCCGTGCGCCATTTGATGCTGGCACGCCGCCGTGCGGCGGCGCAATCTGCAAGAGCAGAGGAGCAGGCGGTAAATGCATTGCAGCTAAAGGAGATGTCGGGGGCGCTGCTGGATCTTTCGGGTACGTTTTATGAGATCAGCAGCCGTATGCGCCGCCCAAGCCTTAGTGCGCTCAGGCACCTGTGTGACAAGGCATTTGATAGCGTGTGCCCCGGGTGCCGTAACCGCGAGGTCTGCTGGGGGAGCGACTATCAGCAAACCGCTAAGACGGTTGACGGTGTATGCCGGCGCCTGTATAAGAACGGCATGGTGCAAAAGGGGCACGTGGAGGGTGCGCTTGCCATGCGCTGTACCGAGCTTGCGCGTATTTTACATGTGATCAATAACGGCGCAACCGCGCTTGCTGAGGAGGCGCTGCATGGCGATAAAACCTCGGTCGTGGCAATGGATTACGCGGCAATGGGGCGCGTAATCAAGGAAACCGTGGAGCAAAGCAGCGAGGATTTTGTTTGTGATACCGGTGTGGGGGAGCGTATTTTTGGGCGCCTGCTGCGCCTTGGCTACGGCCTTGAATCGGTGGCGGTGTGCGGCAAAGCACGCAGACGTGTGATTTTGCGTGGGGTACGCGCCACGGGGCGCAGTATTCGTATGCGCGAAATTCGCGGTGTGATCGAAAAGCACTGTCATTTTACGCTCGGCTCGCCCGAGGTGCGAGAGCACGAGGGGCTTTGCGATATTGTGTTCCCCGAGCACCGCAAGCTTACCGCCTCCTCGGTAAAGCTTACGCGTCCCAAGGGCAGGGGCGAAGGAAAGCATTGCGGCGATAGCGTGGCGGCATTTGCGGGGGAGCATGGGCTTGAATATGCCTTTATTTGTGACGGCATGGGCAGCGGCACCGATGCGGCGCTTACCTCCGCGCTTGCCTCTGTGTTTTTGTCAAGGCTTTTGCAGGCAGGGGGGCGCGCGGATAGCTCGCTGCGTATGCTCAACGGCTTTCTTGCGGCACGCAGTCAGGGCGAGAGCGAGAACAGCACCACGGTCGATCTTTTGGAGATCGATTGCATCAAGGGCGAGGCGGTGCTCTTTAAATGCGGTGCCGCCCCCACGTATCTGTTGCGACGCGGCGAGGTAACACGCTTTTTCTCGCGCACTGCGCCTGTCGGTATTTTGGAGGCACTGGATGCCGAGCGCATCACCTTTGCCGTGGAGCCCGGTGACGTGGTGGTGCAGGTCAGTGACGGCTTTACGGGTGGCGAGGAGGATTGTCCGTGGCTTTGTGAGATCATTTCCACACGTTACGACGGGGATAGCGAGGCATTTGCAAGAATGGCAATCAACCGTGCCTCGGGCGAGGGCGACGATGATCTTTCCATTATCGTGACCAAAATTGGGGAAGCACCTCTGCCGTGGGAGGCGGAAAAACGCACCAGCGCGTGAGTAAAAAATAATACAAAATCCTTTTAGCACAGGAGCGCCCTTTTCCATGACTCACAGCGGCTTTAGCACTTTTTGGGTCTGTGATAATTATAGCACTTTTAAGGTCTATTGTCAACCCTTTCATTTAAAAATCATATACAATTATTTTAAGGTTTAAATGGGGGATCAGGGATGAACAGATTAAGGGATGTTAGAGAGGATTTTGATTTTACCCAAAAAGAAATTGCCGAAAAACTGCATATTCAGCAAACACACTATTCGCGGTACGAACGTGGAAAGCAGATGATGGGAATTGATAAATATATGATTCTTTCTCTTTTTTACAATATTTCCATCGATTATCTTTGCGGAATGGTAGATACGCCCCGCACCTTGACGGGAATAAGTTACAAAGAGAATTTGCAGATTAAAAAGAAAAAACAAAGGGACAGTAAATGAACTGTCCCACAGGTATATGCTCTGTTTTTAAAGGCCTAGGGCTGTTGCGTTTAAGTTATGTTGCATAAAAAAGCCTCCCCTGTGTAAGGGGAGGTGGCTTGAGAAGCAAGACGGAGGGATTGTAAAAGCATAAATACTTTGCCAAAAACAATCCCTCACCGCCTTTGGCGGAGCTCCCTTTACACAAGGGAGCCTTTTTCATTTCCATGCTTTATGCAATATTCCCTTAGTGCAACAGTCCTCTTTTTATCTTTTATTTTATTCCGCAAAGGTCCTTGATCACAGCGCCTGCAAGCACAAGGCCTGCGGCGGCGGGCACAAAGGAGATGCTGGCGGGCGCGTGCCTGCTCCCCTCGGTAAAGGTCGTGCCGCAGGGCGGCTCGGGCGACCAGACCACCTTTAGGTGCTTAATGCCCTCCTTGCGGCAAAGCCCGCGCACGGTACGCGCGAGAGGACAGCCCTCGGTCTTGTAGATATCGGATACACGAAAGGCGGTGGGGTCAAGCTTGTTGCCCGTACCCATTGCCGAGATAATGGGTGTGCCCGTGGCGTTTGCGCGGCGCACAAGCTCCATTTTGGCGGCGACGGTATCGATGGCATCTATCACGTAATCATACTGTGAAAAATCAAACAGATCGGCATTTTCGGGCAGGAAAAAGGTGTTGTGCACCGTGATTTTTACATCGGGATTGATATCGCGGGCGCGATTTGCCGCCACCTCTGTTTTATACTGTCCCACGGTGCTGTGCAGGGCAATGATCTGGCGGTTTAGATTGCTTTTGCTCACGGTATCGTTGTCGATAAGGTCAAGCGCGCCGACACCCGCGCGCACCAGCGCCTCAACGGCATAGCCGCCAACGCCCCCAATGCCAAACACGGCAACATGGGCGCTTTGCAACCGCGCGATTGCCGCTTCACCAATCAGGCCTGCGGTTCTTATGAATTGTTCCTTCATAGATCAGGGTGTGGGAGTGCCAAAGCCTGCGCGTGCGCGCTCGGCGGTGTCGATCATTTGATTGATCTCATACTGCACCAGCGCGATGGTAGCGACGGGCACGAAAAAGCCAAGCACCATCCAAAGAAGCTTGTTGTCGTTTTTTTGCATGCCGTACATTTCCTTGATCGCGTTTATGTTATCATCGGCGTCAAGGCCAAGCAGTAAGCCGCCAACGTTTGCATAAAAGAGCATCATCAGTGTGGTGAGGATAACGGGAATAGAAGTTTTTTTGCCCTGCTGCTGCAGTGCTGTGCAGGTCACATATGTCCACCAGACTGCGTAAATACCGCAGGTGAGAAGTGAAAAAATAACGACAGTTGCAATGTTGCGTTTTGTAAGCATAAGGGTACCTCCAAGGTAAAAATTTTGTCCTAAAAACAGTATAACGCGGCGGCTGACATTTGTCAACCGCCGCGTGTGATTTTTTATTCAGCAGCCTTTTCTTATCGATCAGTCTGTGCACAAGCTTTACTACCTCAACAAGAGGAATGATGGTAAAGCCAAGCGCCATTGCAATCAGATATTCCTTCCAATCGATGGATGCCATTTCAAACAGGCCTGCAACCTCGGGGATCAGCACGACCACAGAGGTCAGCACGAGAGAAAGGATACCTGCGCCCCACAGCCACTTGTTCTGCCCCTTGAGGGTGAAGATAGAGCCGCGCAGCGAGCGCATGTTAAAGGAGTGGAAGACCTCACACATAGCGAGCGTGAGGAACGCCATTGTGGTACCGTGTACACTGTTGGTGATCTCAAAGTTACCGGTCTCATACCAGTGACCGATAAAGTAAGAAGCAAGCGTAATGAGCGTTACCAGCACACCCTGATAAGCAACGGCAGCGCCAAGACCGCCCGCAAAGATGCCCTCTTTCGAGTCACGCGGCATACGCTTCATCACGTCAGCCTCGGGCTTTTCCATGCCGAGTGCGAGTGCGGGGAAGCAGTCGGTGATGAGGTTGATCCAAAGAAGCTGTACGGGCTGGAAGATGGTAAAGCCAAGCAGAGTGGCAAAGAAGATAGCCAGCACCTCGGAAAGGTTGGAGGCAAGCAGGAACTGGATTGCTTTACGGATGTTGTCGTAAATGCGGCGTCCCTCGCCTGCGGCGGAAACGATGGTAGCAAAGTTATCATCGGCAAGGATCATATCGGCAACATTTTTCGTTACGTCAGTGCCGGTAATGCCCATGCCAACGCCGATGTCGGCATTTTTGATAGAGGGTGCGTCGTTTACGCCGTCACCTGTCATTGCGGTAACCTTGCCCTTCTTGCGCCAAGCGTTAACGATTCTCGTCTTGTGCTCGGGCTGCACGCGTGCGTAAACACTGTATTTTTCAACCTCGACGTCAAAATCCTCATCGGAGATCTTGTCAAGGTCAGCGCCTGTGATCGCTTCATCGGCGCTTTCAATGATGCCAAGCTGCATGGCGATCGCAACGGCGGTGTCCTTGTGGTCACCCGTGATCATAATGGCGCGAATGCCTGCGGAGCGGCACTCATCAATAGCGGGCTTCACCTCGGGGCGCACGGGGTCGATCATGCCAACAAGACCCACGTAGCAAAGATCACACTCTACAACCTCGGACTCGTAAGCCTCGGGCAGTGCGGCAAGCTCCTTCTTGGCAGCGGCAAGCACACGAAGTGCTTGGTCAGCCATCTTCTTGTTTGCGGCAAGGATATCGGCGCGGATCGCGTCGGTCATTGCCACGATCTCGCCGTTTACAAGCGCGGTGGTGCAGCGCTTGAGGATCTCATCGGGCGCACCCTTGGTAAACTGCAAGAGCTTGCCGTCCTCGGTCTTGTGTACCGTGGACATCATTTTACGCATGGAATCAAAGGGAACCTCGCCAACACGCACGAGAATGTTTTTCTGCTCGTTTTTGCTCATGCCAACCTTTTCGGCATAGTTGACAAGCGCACACTCGGTGGGCTCACCGATCGCGGTGCCTGCCTCAACGTCAAACTCCGCATCGGAGCAAAGCGACATTGCGTTTGCAAGCAGCATTTCATCGGAGCCAACGAAATCAACGACGGTCATCTTGTTCTGGGTAAGCGTACCCGTTTTGTCGGAGCAGATGATCTGCGTGCAGCCGAGCGTTTCCACCGCGGTCAGCTTACGGATAATGGCATTGCGCTTCGACATATTGGTTACACCGATCGAAAGCACGATGGTTACAACGGTTGCAAGACCCTCGGGAATTGCTGCAACCGCAAGAGAGATCGCCAGCATAAAGGAATTGAGAATCGTGTCAAAGCCAAAGCCGTCACGGATCAGCTGTACGCCGAAGATCACTACACAAATACCGATAACGAGGTAGGTAAGGATCTTGGAAAGACCCGCAAGCTTGATCTGCAGGGGAGTTTTACCCTCCTGCGCGTTTGCAAGCGCGTCGGCGATCTTGCCCATTTCGGTATCCATGCCCGTAGCAACGACAACTGCCTTGCCGCGACCGTATACAACGGTAGAGCCCATAAATACCATGTTCTTACGGTCACCAAGTGCTACGTCGCCGTTCTCGCCTGCTTTAAGGGCGGTATCCTGCTTGGTTACGGGTACCGATTCACCCGTGAGCGCCGCCTCCTCGATCTTCATCGAGGCACATTCGATAATGCGCGCGTCGGCGGGTACGGCATCGCCTGCCTCAAGCACGATGATATCGCCAACTACAAGATCCTCGCTGTGAATGGTGATCTGCTTACCGTCACGAATGACCTTACAGGTAGCGGCGGCAATTTCTTGCAGTGCCTCTATTGCTTTTTCGGCCTTGCTTTCCTGGAACACACCGAGAATGGCGTTGATGAGAACAACTGCCATGATGATCACAACGTCCGCGGGGAACTCCCAGTGACCTGCGCTGATGCCGTTGTAGATCTCAACACCTGCCGAAATAATAGCGGCAACGATGAGAATGATGGTCATCGGCTCGGCAAGCTGCTTTAAAAAGCGCTTTATAAGAGATTCCTTCTTGCCCTCGGCAAGTTTGTTTTTGCCGTTTTTCTCAAGGCGCGCGGCGGCTTCGGCTTGGGATAAGCCCTGCTCGCTTGTGCCAACTTCGGCGAAAACGGCACTCGTTTCTTCAAGATAATGCTTCATATTGCTCCTTTCTTTCCCGAGAGGTGAAAAAAGACTCGCGGGGCGGCGCAAAGGTGGCTGCCCCGCGAGTCTTGTCGATTAAGATAAGCCAGGCCTTTCGGCTTGTGTTGTTGACTTATCACACAATTTCTGTGTCAACTACTCCCTCACGGAATTACGAGGGAATTATAACACACAATTTTGCCTTTGTCAAGAGCTTTGTGAAAAACTTGACTTTCAATCATATTACTGATAAAATATTGTATAAGAAATGAGGTGAAAGTATGAATTTTCGCAAGATAAAAAGAGAGGATGCTGCCGCTTATGTCGAAATGGCAACCGATTTTTACAGCTCGCCTGCGGTACTGCACAGTATTCCCCAAAATTACATTGAAAATACAGTAAAGGCCGTGCTTTCGGGAACGCCCTTTGCGGATATTTACATATTTGAAGAAAATAGCACCACCGTGGGCTACGGCTTGCTTGCCTATACCCACTCGCAGGAGGCGGGCGGGCTTGTGTGCTGGCTGGAGGAGATCTACGTGCGCCCCGCCGAGAGGGGCACGGGTGTGGGTGCGGCATTTATTGAATTTATCAAAAAAACTGTTCCTGCCGCACGCTATCGCCTTGAGGTAGAGCCCGACAATACGCGCGTGAAGGCACTTTACCGACGCCATGGCTTTTCGCCGCTTGCCTATGAGAGCTATGTGCTTGAAAACCGAGAAGAAAACGGCAAAAAACAATAACGCATGGGCGACAAATGCTCTTTTTTGCGTGAAAAACGCGAAAAAAGTCGAAACACGGCATTGATTTTTTAAATGTTACATGCTACAATGAATATAGTATATTAAGACTTTAAAATTTGCATCAAAAGGAGAAAATGTATGTTTTTATTTGGCAGAAGAAAAAAGCGCCTTGAAAGGGAGCGCCTTGCCGCAGAGCAGGCAGCAGCCGCCGAGCAGGCAAGAATTGCCGAGGAAATGAAAAAGGCGGAGGAAATGCGCCAAGCCGAGCTTGCGCAAAAGGCAGAGGCTGCAAGAAAGGCAGCCGAGATCGCCGCTGCCGAGGAGGCAGCCGCCGCGGAGCAGGCAGAAGCGGCTGAGCAAGCGCCTGCTGAGGTAGCAGAAGCACCCGCCGAGGAAATTAGCGAGGAGGTTGCAAAAGCAAACGGAAAGTTTGAGATCAAGCGCGCGAGTGACGGCAGATACATGTTTAACGTGCGCGCGGGGAATACGCAGGTAATTGCAAGCTCGCAGATGTACAGCTCGATGGCATCCTGCAAAAACGGCATTGCCAGCGTTGGGGTAAATGCGCCCTTGGCGGCCATTGAGGATCAGACCCTGCAAACCATCAATGTGGAAAAG
Organism: Clostridia bacterium; assembly: GCA_017502975.1. GTDB lineage: Bacteria > Bacillota > Clostridia > Oscillospirales > CAG-272 > Firm-07. The sequence continues at coordinate 64,251 of JAFVTV010000038.1, forward strand.
TGCCCCAAGTTCCAGATCTATTTTGACAAGGCAGGGCAGTACCGCTTCAATCTGATTGCCAAAAACGGCAATAACATTCTTTCCTGCACGCAGGGCTACCGTCAAAAGTCAAGCTGCAAAAACGGCATCAAGAGTGTGATCGCAAATGCAAGCGCCCCCACTGAGATTTTGAAGACCGAGAAATAAGCAGTTCTATGTTGTAAAAAAGGAAAACGCGCATTTGCGAGGGTTCTCGTAAGGATGCTCACAAATTTCGGCAGAGATGTTATTTTCTCTGCCGATTTGTGCTATATTGAGAGGGTGATGGAAATAGAAGAATTAAAAAGTAGAAAAACGCCAAGATATCAAAGCTTTGATTATAATAGTGTCGGCGCATATTTCATAACGATCTGCACGCAAAACAGGCGACCGCTTTTATCTCGCATCGTAGGGACAGGCGTCCTCGACTGTCCGCAAACCGAATTGACACGATACGGAAAAATTGCAGATAAATACATCAAACAAATAAATGATTTTTACAATCATTTATCGGTTGAGAGTTATGTGATAATGCCTAACCATATTCACCTTTTGCTTTGGGTGAAGGAAAATAAAAACGCGGCCGATAACGGACAGTCGAGGACGCCTGTCCCTACAAATGTTGAGCGAGCAAACAGTGTGTGTTCGCAATTTGTATCGACATTTAAGCGCTTTTGCAACAAGGAGTATGGCGAAAACATTTGGCAGGCTCGCTTCAATGACCATATCATCCGAAACCGCGCAGACTATGAAGAACATTTACGGTATATTTACGAAAATCCGCTTCGTTGGTACTACGATGAATTATACACGGCAGAATAGGGGCATGGACTTATCGGTTGTGCCTATGCATTTGTAATACAAATGCGAAGCTTGCAAGCCACAACGACAAGTATGAATTTTGGGAAAGGGGGGCTTATGAAGAAATACACATGGATTGATACATTAAAAGAAGTATTAAAAGAACTATCTATTATACCATTGTTTGCTTTATTTTTAGCAATCGTTTTGCTCATTGCATATTTGCTTCCTGCCGGATTATTGAAATTTATCCCCTTTGAGGTTTTTTGTGCCCTTGTTTTTATTGCTATATTTGGAGTTTTATATGCAATATTCAACATTGTCGTGGTAATACAAAAAACAAGAGCAAAGAAAGGCCAAACCACGAAAGATAAAGACGAGCACTCCAATTTATAGAACAGAACCAAACAAACCCCGACAGACATTTACAAAATCTGTCGGGGTTAATGTATTTGTTTAAAGCGTAACAAATTCGAGCTCCACGAAAAAACTTCCTTATGAGAACCTGCTTTTTAATGCACGCCCTCTTCTTTTTTAAATTTCCTTCACCGCGGCCTTATACTCATCATAGCTTGCGATCACGTTAAGGGCGGCAAGCAGGGCATTGGGGGTCATGTCTGTGGGAAGGGCAAAGTGTTGTGCCAGCGCTGCGCGGCGCGCCGTTGCATTCTCGCATCCCGTTAGGCGATCTTCAAAGAAATCGACCTTGGATATGGGGCGCGCAGTGTTGCGTATCTTGCCATCCGAAAGTGGCTTTAAAAGCTCATATAAAAGCAGGGTATCCTGCCCCTCAACGCCAAGAAACCCTTCGGCAGAGGGTGCTTGCTTGCGCTTTTCCGTACCCTTTTTTTGCGGTACGTATAGCGGAATAATGCGCTCTTTTGGTATCGCTGTGCCGATGTGTGCGCGAATGAGCTTTCCCGCCCCATCGGGGTCGGTCAGCACCACAATGGGTGTTTTGGCGGCAAGGGCGCGCAGCAGCGCCAGCCGCTCCTTTTTTTTGAAAATACCAAACCCCTCGGTGGTCAGGATCTGCCCCTCCATCACGGCAAGAAGCCGCAGGCGGTCGTATTTTCCTTCTACTACCACGGGGTAGGAGATCTTTAGCTTTTCCATTGTTTTGTACCCTTTTTAAAAAATCAAAGTAAGAAGCACGGCAATGCCGAGGAGAATACGGTAAATGCCGAAGCAGGAAAAGGTGTGGCGACGCACGAAATCGGTCAAAAAGCGAAGTGCCGCAAGCGAAACGAGGAAGGCTGTGAGTGTGCCAACACCGAGAATCAGCCATTCGGTTGGAGCGAGTCTGCCCCCCGAAAGGAAAAATTTTGTCACCTTCAGCACCCCCGCGCCCGCCATGGTAGGTAGGCCCAGAAAAAAGGAAAAAAGTGCTGAAACGGGGCGAGAAATGCCAAGTAAAAGACCCCCGAGGATCGTTGCGCCCGAGCGCGAGGTGCCCGGGATGAGTGATAGCACTTGAAAGGCACCGATCTTTAGTGCATCGGCATATCCAATGTCGCCCACGTGGTGTGTGCGGGGGAGCGCTTGGCGGCGCTCGATCGCCAAAAACAAAACGCCGTAAGCAATGAGAGAAACGGCTACCGTTAGTGGGTTAAACAGCAAGCTGTTGATGAGATCGTCAAAGAGGAGCCCGATGATAGCAGAGGGAATTGTTGCCACAACGATCTTGCCCCACAGCGAAAGGCACGCGCGACGCTCTGCCGTATCCTTTCTTTTTGAAAAGGGGAAAAGGGTGTGGAAAAACAGCACCCCGACAGCAGACATGGCGCCAAGCTGTATCACGACCTCAAACAGCTCAAAAAAGCCGTCGTCAAGTGTGATGGGTAAGAAGTGCCGCAGTAAAATGATATGCCCCGTTGAGGAAACGGGCAGCCACTCGGTAATGCCCTCCAATATGCCAAAGCAAAGGGCAAGCAATATCGCGTAAAGCACAGACGTATACTCCTTTCTTTATATAAGGTAAACGTCTGTTGTTTTATTCCCAATGTGTGAAGCGGGAGGGAGAGCCCTCCCCTATATTTTAAGATTGATGGCAAGAAAGCGCCATCAATCCTTCTTTTTGCCGCCCTCGCGCCGTATCATGGCGGCGTAGGCGGCTGCTGCTTGCTCGTTTTTGTTATCTCCGTACACATAGTATTTTTTGCCCTTCAGGTCATCGGGCAGATACTGCTGTTTTACGTAGTGATAGGTGTAGTCGTGCGGGTAGCGGTAGCCCTTAAACAGGGGCGATTGCAGATGCGTGGGGGCGGTGACGCCAAGCCCGCGCTCCACATCCTCCCGCGCGGCGGCAACGGCGAGATACGCCGAATTTGATTTTGGTGCCGTGGCAAGCAAAAGCGCCGCGTTGGCAAGGGGGATCTGTGCCTCGGGGAAGCCAAGCTCCTTGGCGCTTTCACAGCAGGCGCGCACAATGGCAGCCGCCTGCGGATAGGCAAGCCCCACATCCTCGCTGGCAATGACCTGCAGGCGGCGGCAAAGGGAAATGAGGTCGCCCGTTGCCACTAATTTTGCTACATAAAAGGCGGTAGCATCGGGGTCGGAGCCGCGAATGGATTTTTGCAGGCAGGACAAAAGATCGTAGTGCGTGTCGTCGTTTGCGTTGCCGACCTTCACGTGAAAGCTTTCGATATGCTCGCGCAAAATGGCACACGTGTCGGTGTTTTTCTCGCCACTCTCGGTCGCACTTGCCGCAAAATAGCCGTTTTCAAGAAGTCCGATGCCGCGCCGCACGTCGCCGCCAACCGACGATGCTACAAAGGAAAGTGTTTCATCATCCGCCGTAACGCGGGTGCCGTTGTCGGCATTGAGCTTTGCCAGTGCGCGAGAGAGGGCAGGCACCATTTCGGCAGGTGCAACGGGCTTGAACTCAAACAGCGAGGAGCGCGAGATGATCGCGTTATAAATGTAAAAATGGGGGTTTTCTGTGGTAGAGGCAATCAGCGTTACGCGCCCATCCTCCATGTACTCAAGAAGCGCTTGCTGCTGCTTGCGGTTGAAATATTGGATCTCATCAAGGTAGAGCAGCACGCCCCCCGCGCCAAACACGTTGTTGGTTTCGCTAAGGACCTCCTTGACCTCGGCAAGCGTTGCCGAGGTGCAGTTGAAGCGGCGAAAGAGCATCCCTGACCTTGCGGCGATAATGGCGGCGGCGGTGGTTTTACCCGTGCCGGGAGGGCCAAAGAAGATCATATTTGTCACGCGCCCGCTTTCCACCATGCGGCGCACCACGCCACGGGGGCCAAAGAGGTGCGTTTGCCCTACAATGGTATCAAAACTGTTGGGGCGCAGGATATCTGCTAACTGTTCGTTTCTCATACCGTCACCTCCTCTTTTTCCTCGCCTGCGCGCAGGATGTCGCCTTCTGCGGCGGCAAAGGGCAGACGGGCGTAAAAGACCATCAACGGGTGTGGCGCGCTTTCAATGGGGTTGCCCGCTTCATCGTAAAGCTCGGTAATCTTGCAGGGTATGCCGACCTTGCCGGGCGTGAGGAGCTCGGCGCTATCGCCAAGGGAGAGCTTGTTGCGCTGACGGAAGCGGCAAAGCACACCTGCCGCGTTCTGCTTTTCAAGGCATGCCGGCGGGTCGATCTGCTCGATTGCGGCGGCAAAATATGCCTTTTCGCGAATATAACCGGGGTCGCGGCAAAGTTGAGCATTTTCTCGCACGTTATCAAACCAATAGCCCGTGCAGTATTCGCGGTGCGAAACGCTTTCCACCTCGCGGTAGAGTGCTTCGTCAAAGGTGTACCCTTTGGGATCGTTTTGATAGGCGTCGATCGCCATGCGGTAGGCGTTTGTAATAACGGCGGTGTAGTAGGCGCTCTTCATGCGCCCCTCGATCTTAAAGGAGGAAACACCTGCCTTTATCAGTTCGGGCACGTGGCGCAGCATGCACATATCCTTTGAGGACATAACAAAGGTGCCGTTCTCGTTTTCAATGATGGGCAGGTGCTCATCGGGGCGCTTTTCCTCTACGATGGTGTAATTCCAGCGGCAGGGCTGTGTGCACGCGCCGCGATTGGCATCGCGCCCGGTAAACTGATTGGAAAGCATGCAGCGCCCACTGTAGGATACGCACATCGAGCCGTGCACAAATGCCTCAAGTTCGACCTCGGGGTCAAGTGCTTCTCTGATGGCGCATACCTCTTTTAGTGTCAGTTCTCTTGCCAGCACCAAGCGCTTTGCGCCAAGTGCCGCCCATGCCTTTGCCGCCGCAGGGCTCACGATGCTCGATTGCGTGGAGATGTGCAGTTCCATATCGGGTAAAAGCTCGCGAACGGTGGAAAACACGCCAAGGTCTGTCACGATCATCGCATCGATTCCGACACCCGCAAGCCCCGAAAGATAGGCGCGCAGACGGGGGTACTCGCCACCGTGCGGCATGGTATTGACGGTAAGGTAGAGCTTTTTGCCACGCGCGTGCACGTATTCTGCCGCCGCGGCAAGTTCCTCATCGGTAAAGTTATCGGCAGCGGAGCGCATGCCAAACCCCTTGCCCGCCAGATACACCGCATCCGCACCAAAGCGGAGCGCCGCGCGCAGCTTTTCCATATTTCCCGCAGGGGAGAGCAGTTCCACAGCCATAAGTAACACCCTTCCAAAAGCAAATTTATACTTCCTTAATTATAGTCCATTTTTTATCCTCTGTCAAGAAAGACTGCGCACATGCGCAAAATTTTGCTTGCTTGACTTTCTTTTCCCCACTGTGCTATAATCAAAACATAAAATTGCCCCTTTTGTCAGATACTTACCGTAGAGTGATACGGAAAGGATCAAGGGCATGAAACAAAAATCTCCAAACAAAACGGCACAAGGGGAAAAAGTTTTGCGTGTGTTGCCGGCATTTAGGGCGGTAACGGTGCGCTTTTTGGCACAGCGCCCGCCCGCTGTGTGCTTTGTCCTTTTCCTCTTTTTTGGGGTATTGACCTTTTTCTTTTGTGTCATGGCGGGTGGCGAGCGTACCTTTCTTGGCATTTTTCACGCGCAGGGCGACACGCTGTTTTCCGATTTCTTTCGCTCGGTGCGCGATGCCGCCATGGGCAGTGCCGTTTACAGTGAGCGTCGGGTGATCTATCCGCCCTTGGCAAATGCTGTTTTTTGGCTGATCTCACGCGTGATGCCAAGCGTCTATCTTGAGGCGCCCGTGGCGCAGTGGAGCACGTGGCATTCCTATCCCGCCGCGGTGCTTGGCGTTTCGTTTTTTCTCTGCCTTTCGCTGGTGCTTTTTGCGGGGGTGCTGGGGCGCGAGCCCTATCCCCGCCCTCTTCGCCTGCTGCTGGCGTTTTTCTTAGCGGCGTCCTTTCCCATGCTTTTTTTAATCGAGCGCGGCAATCTTGTTTTGCTTTGCCTTGTGGCGCTGATCGTTTATTCGCAAAATTACGGTAGTGACAGCGCTGTGGCGCGCGAGGTGGGGCTATTTGCGCTTGCGGTGGCTACCGCGCTGAAGATCTACCCGCTTTTGTTTGGCTTGCCGCTCATAAGAGAGCGCCGTTGGCGCGATGCGCTACGTGCCGCACTGTATGCCTTTTTGCTTTTCTTCATCCCTTCATTTTTCTTTGGCGGCCCGCTGTTTTGTGCTTGGTGGCTTGTGAAAAACACGCTTTACTATTCCAATTATGCGGGGCGCGGCGCGATATCCCTGCTTGCTACGTTTGGCATTTCCGCCACGCTTGCACGTGCCGTGATATATGTGCTGTATGCCGCCCTGCTGCTTTTTTTGATCCTGTCGGCGCTATTGCCGCGAAGGCCCTTTAAAGCATGGGCGCTTTGTGCCGCCGCTTTGCTTGCCGTGCCCTCTGTTTTTTCTGCTTATAATTGGGTGCTGATGCTTCCCGCGCTCCTTGCCTTTTTGCGGGAAGAGCGCCTTGTGGGGCGAAACATCCTTTGGTTTTTCTTAATGGCAACACCCTTTTTTGTGTTTGTGCCAAAGGCATATCAGGATAACGGATTGATTGTGCTTATCGGCGGGATCATTGCGCTCTCCGTGTTTGAAAGCGTTGCGCTCTTGCGGCGGCGGAGCAGGGAAAACATGCGCAAACGGGGTGAAAAACCTTACTATACACTATGACATGGCACGCGCGGCTATGCCGGAAGGGAGCAATATGCGTTACGAAAAATGGTATGAGAAAAACACCGCCTCGCTTGTGGGCAAGGTGGCAGTGGTAACAGGTGGCAACAGCGGCATCGGCTTTTGCGCCGCGCGCGGCTTTTTGCATCTTGGTGCTAAGGTGGTGCTTGCCTGCCGCAACGAGGCGCGTGCCGCAGCGGCAAGAGAGCGGTTGCTTGCGGACTTTCCGCTCGCGACGGTGGAAACGGCAATGCTTGATCTTGCTAACAATGCTTCTATCGATGCGTTTTGCGAGGAAATGCGCAAACGGTATGAGAAAATCGATATATTTTTGCATTGCGCGGGCGTGTATTATCCGCGCGGTGACAAAACCAAGGATGGCTTGCCTATGACCGAGGGTGTCAACACCTGGGGGACGGTACGCCTTGCCGAGGGCGTACTGCCCTTGATGGACGGCGCCTGCCGCATGATCTTTACCACAAGCCTTGTCGATCGCTTTGGCAAGGATCGGGCACCCAAGGGTGAGGGCTATGCCGCCTATGCGCGCAGCAAATATCTGCTTTCTGCCTATGTGTTGCGGCGCGCGCGGGAGCGCGCCGCGAGCGAGCCGCTGTTTATTGCCACGCACCCGGGCATTACCGCAACCGCGCTCCTTTCCCCTGAAAAAACAACACATAAGCCCCTGTTTTCACGCCTCGGGCACGCCTTTCTTTATCTGTTTACACATGCGCCCGAAAAAGCGGCACTCACCGCCGTTTGGGCGGCGGCGGGCAAGGTGCAAAACGGTGCGTGCATTGGCCCTCGCGGCATATTTGGCATCAGCGGCTATCCGCACCGTACCGCGTTTTGCAGGAATGTTTGCCGCCGTGCGGCAAAAAAAGTTTCACTTTCTCCTGATGAAAACGAAAAAAACACTTGTGCCGACGCGCCGAGTGTGCTATACTGATTGTATGTTATTTCCAAACCTAAGGTTTGGAACGAGGAGGATACCATGTTTCGCATCGGTTTTGACAATGACGAGTATATCCGACGCCAGTCGGCACATATCCGAGAGCGCATTGCGCAGTTTGGCGGCAAGCTCTATCTTGAGTTTGGCGGCAAGCTTTTTGACGACCATCACGCCTCTCGCGTGCTGCCGGGCTTTGCGCCTGACAGCAAGATCCGCATGCTTGTAGAACTGGCAGCGGAAGCGGAGATCGTGATCGTTTTGAGCGCGGCGGATATTGAGAAAAACAAGGTGCGCGGCGATCTTGGTATTACCTATGATCAGGACACCCTGCGCCTCATTGATGCGTTCCGCGATTTCGGGCTTTACGTTGGCAGTGTGGTGCTGACGCGCTACACGGGTCAGCCTGCCGCCGCCGCATTTGCCAAGCGTCTTGAGGCGCTTGGACTTCGCGTATACCAGCATTATTCGATACCGGGATACCCCTCCGATGTGGAAAAGATCGTGAGTGACGAGGGCTACGGCATCAATCAGTATATCGAAACCTCGCGCTCTCTTGTGGTGGTGACCGCCCCCGGCCCCGGTTCCGGAAAAATGGCAACGTGCCTCTCGCAGCTCTATCACGATAACAAGCGCGGTATTCGCTCGGGCTATGCAAAGTTTGAGACCTTCCCGGTGTGGAATCTTGGACTGAAGCACCCCGTCAATCTTGCATACGAGGCGGCAACGGCAGATCTTAACGACGTGAATATGATCGACCCGTTCCATTTGGAGGCGTATGGCGAAACCGCCGTGAACTATAACCGTGACGTAGAGATCTTTCCTGTGGTGAAGGCGATGCTGGAGCACATTTACGGCAGTTGCCCCTACAAATCGCCCACCGACATGGGTGTAAACATGGCGGGGTATTGCATTGTGGATAACGATGCTGTCAGCGAGGGCGCGCGCGATGAGATCCTGCGCCGCTACTACCGCGCGCTTTGCAGTCAGCGCAAGGGCGAGAGCGACGGCACGGACGTTGCTAAGATCAAGATGCTGATGCGCTCGATCGGGCTTGATGAAACGGCTCGCCCTGCTATCGGTGCGGCGCTGGCACGCGCCAAGGAAACGGGAGAGCCGGCTGTTGCGGTGCAGTTGCGCGATGGGCGCGTGATAACGGGCAAGACATCCAAGCTGCTTGGCGCGGTTTCGGCAATGGTCTTAAACGCGCTTAAGGCGCTGGCGGGTATCCCCAAGGAGGTTGACCTCATTTCCCCCGATATTTTAGCCCCCGTGTCGGCACTTAAGCTGGAGCGCCTTGGAAATCACAACCCGAGATTGCACCTCGATGAGGTGCTGATCGCGCTTTCGATCTCTGCCGTGAACGAGGAGCCCGCGCGCCGCGCGCTCGATTGTCTTGAGGGCCTGAGGCGCTGCGACGCACATTCTACCGTTATCCTGTCGCAAACCGATGAGAGCATGCTCAAAAAGCTCGGTGTAGAGCTGACCTGCGAGCCTGCTTATCAAACCAAAAAGCTTTATCACCGTTAACGCTATGGCAAAAAAGAGCACACGTAACACGAAAAGCCGTATCGTAGATGCCGCTTGGAAGCTTTTTTACGAGCAGGGCTATGAAGATACCACGGTGGAGGAGATCATTGCGCTTTCCGGCACCTCAAAGGGCTCGTTTTACCATTATTTTGGCAGTAAGGACGACCTGCTTGGCTCGCTTGCCTATTTGTTTGATGAAAAGTATGAGGAGCTTGCCTGTGGCGAGGCGGTAGAGCAAAACGCCATAGACGCATTGCTTTATCTGAATCGCGAGCTGTTTGCTATGATCGAAAACCGCATCGATCTCTCTTTGCTATCCCGTCTTTTATCCACACAACTCACGGTTCAGGGCGGCAAGCAATTGCTTGACCGCGACCGCGTGTATTTCAGGCTTCTTCGCCGCATCGTTGCCGAGGGGCAGGCGCGGGGGGAAATTACCGAGGAAATGACGGTGGGCGAGATCGTGCGCCTGTATGCCATGACCGAGCGCGGATTGCTTTACGATTGGTGCCTGCGCGGCGGCGATTATTCACTTTGTGCTTACGCAGAAAAAATATTGCCGCTGTTTTTAAAGACGCTTAAAAAATAAAAGTTTTATTTTTGTATAAATTTTTGTTTTTTAAATCGTCTACATCTGAAACCCTTGTAATTAAACAATTTTAATTAAAATTAAGAGAACGGCGTACAGAATTTAGTCTGTACGCCGTTCTCTATTGCATTTATAAAAAAGTTGTGATACAATAGAAGAGTATTATAAATAGGAAAGGACTTTGTTATGGCACAATTTTCAGCATTTATTCTTTATTTTGCGCTGATGCTTGGCATTGGCATTTACTTCTTCCTGCGTGACCGCAGTAAGAGCGACGCAGATTACTTCCTCGGCGGCCGTCAGATGGGACCTTGGGTCACTGCAATGAGCGCGCAGGCATCGGACATGTCCGGCTGGCTCTTGATGGGCTTTCCCGGCAGTATCCTTGCCTTTGGTATGGGCAAGGTATGGATCGGTATCGGCCTTGCGATCGGCACAGCGGCAAACTGGCTGATCGTGGCAAAGCGCTTGCGCAATTTCTCTAAGGCGTCAAACGATTCCATTACTCTGCCGCAGTACCTCACCAACCGTTTTGCAACCGCAAACCCTGTGTTGAAGGTGACCTGCGCAATTATCTTCCTCATCAGCTTTACCGTATATGTGGCATCTGCCTTCAATGCGGGCACAAAGGTGTTTGTAGCAGTGCTCCCGAAGATCTTCCTTGGCAGGGAAATGCTTGCCATGGCGATCTTTGCGCTCATCGTTTTGGTATATACCTTCCTTGGCGGCTTTAAAGCAGTTTGCTGGACTGACTTTTTCCAAGGGCTTCTCATGCTTGTGGCGTTGCTTCTGGTGCCGATCGTAATGGCGGCAGGCGTGCATGAGGATGTATTTCAGCAGGCATTTTTGCCCGGTGTTTCCGCATTCAATCCCAATCCCTTTGCTGCCTCGTGGCAGGATATCGTATCGGGTCTTGGTTGGGGTCTTGGCTATTTTGGCATGCCGCACATTCTGGTGCGCTTTATGTCGATCAAAAAGGCATCCATGATCAAGAAATCCGCAACGGTAGCCATTTCTTGGGTAGTCGTTACCCTTACCGCAGCCATCTTTATTGCCTTCCTTGGCAGAACCTATGTTTTTGCTGACGGATCCTCCTTGGCGGCTCTCCTGCTTCCCGCAGGCAATCAGCAAAACATTTTCATTGAGATCGTGCAAAAACTCTTCCCCGGCTTTATTGCGGGCATTTTGCTTGCCGCCATCATTGCGGCATCGATGTCTACGGCAGACAGCCAGCTGCTGGTTGCCTCCTCCTCCTTTGCTTCTGACCTTTACAAGCCCCTCATTCGCCGCGGCAAGGCGAGCGACAGTGAGGTTACCTGGGCAAGCCGCCTGGTGGTGCTTGCGGTAGCCGTGGTGGCATTTGTCATTGCCGCTTCGGGTCTTGGCGATAACAGCGCTTGGGCAAGTAACATTATGGCAATGGTTGAAAATGCATGGGGTCTGTTTGGCTCGGCGTTTGGCCCTGTTGTGATCCTGTCGCTGTTCTGGAGACGCCTGAATTACAAGGGCGCAGTTGCCGGCATCATCGGCGGCGCGGTGGTAGATATTCTTTGGCTGGTGCTCTTTACCAACACCATTATCAAAAACCCTATTGCATCTACCGGTGTTTACGAGATCGTTCCCGGCTTTATCATTGGTGCTGCGATCACCGTTGCCGTATCGCTCCTCACAAAGGCACCCGACAAGGCGGTTACCGATATCTTTGATGCCGCGCTCGCTCCCGAAGCAGATGAGGCTTAATCCTTAAAAAATAACCAATCACAACCACCCGTCAAACGGGTGGTTTGCACTAGGGCTAAAAGCCCAATAGTACCAGCCAGCGGCTCAAGCCGCTGGCTTTTGCTTTCAAAAGCTGTCTGCAAAAATGCCTTCTCCTTGAGGAGAAGGTGGCAGCCGAAGGCTGACGGATGAGGTGTAGCGCGAAGCGCGTTTGTGCGGCTCGTTGCAAAACTCGAACACGCCGCTATGGCGGCTACACCTCACCACCCGCTACGCGGGAGCCTCTCCTCAAGGAGAAGCCTTATGTAACGATACACTCTATACAAAAGGGGTATAACCCATTGTTCCCC
>JAFVTV010000039.1 GCA_017502975.1 Clostridia bacterium
AGCAAGGCGTGTGAAAAGGAGTACGAACAAATTGTCCGTACTCCTTTTGTTATTTTTTCGGAAGGTGTTGCCCCCTGCGTGTCATCTTGAGCGGAGTCCGCCCGAGATTCTACCTTCGCTTTGCTCGGTGCTGCTTCGCAGGGAGATTAAAACCTGCTTTATGGAAGGCACCGCTTGTGGGTCTTTTTGTTTTTGCGCTTTTTGTAGCAAGTTATGATTTTAACTTGCAAAATAACCTATAATATGATATACTGTATAAGATTGTGGAATTAAAAAAGACTGGAGTTTGTTATGGAAGAAAAAAGAAGCTCATTTACTGGCAAGATCGGATTTGTTTTGGCGGCGGCGGGTTCTGCCGTGGGTCTTGGCAATATCTGGCGCTTTCCGTATCTTGCAGCCAAGTACGGCGGCGGCATTTTCTTGCTTGTATATATTTTGCTGTCGGTCACCTTTGGTTTTTCCCTGATGATCGCAGAAATTGCAATCGGGCGTAAGACCAAATTAAGCCCCATTGGTGCATTCCGCGCGCTTGACAAGCGTTTTTCCTTTGTTGGCGTGCTTGCTGCCGTGGTGCCGGCTATGATTTTGCCCTATTACTCTGTTATTGGCGGCTGGGTAATGAAGTACGTTGTCGGCTTTGTTAGCGGGCAGGGTACTGCTATGGCAAGCGACGCGTATTTTGGCAATTATATCGGTTCTGTTACAGAGCCGCTTGTGTGGTTTGCGGCATTTATCGGTATTACCGCTTTGGTGGTGCTGCTGGGTGTTGACAAGGGCGTTGAGAAGGTAAGTAAGATCATGATGCCCGCGCTGATTGTGCTTGTACTCTTTATTGCGATTTACAGCATTGTGACAGTTGACGGTGCATGGGAGGGTGTACTTTATTATATAAAGCCTGATTTCTCCAAGTTCTCTATCATGACCGTTGTTGCCGCTATGGGTCAGCTCTTCTATTCCATGTCACTTGCCATGGGTATTATGATCACCTTTGGCTCTTATATGAAAAAGGATATCAATATTGAAAAGTCGGTGCATCAAATTGAAATTTTTGATACGGGTGTGGCTTTTCTTGCAGGCTTGATGATCATTCCCGCGGTATTTGCGTTTGGTGGGGAAGCGGCGCTTGGGCAAAGTGGTCCTAGCCTGATGTTTATGACGCTCCCCAAAATTTTTGATACGATGCCGGGCGGCGCTGTGATTGGTGCGATCTTCTTTATCATGGTCTTTTTCGCCGCACTCACCTCATCGATCTCCTTGATGGAAACCGTGGTATCGACGCTGCTTGACAAGGTTAAGATCAACCGCAAGCTGTGCAGCGGCTTGGTGCTTGTTTTTTGCTTGATCATCGGCTCTCTTTCCTCATTTGGTTACAGTGCTTGGAGCGAGTTTACGCTGATCGGCATGCAGATCCTTGATTTCTTTGATTTTATCAGCAACAGCATCATTATGCCGATCGTGGCACTGGCAACCGCTATATTCGTTGGGTTCTTTCTCAAGCCCCGTGGCATCATTGAGGAGGTAGAGATTTCGGGCGAATTTAAGCAGAAGAAGCTGTTTTCGGTGATGATCCGTTATATAGCACCGATTTGCATTCTTGCCATTCTGGTTTCCTCTGTGCTGAGCGCATTTGGCGTGATTAAAATTTAAACGTATTGATAAAAAACACCTGCGGCAAATCCTGTCGCAGGTGTTTTTTTGTCTTAAATCAGGTGGAGATCCTTAAAAATTAGCCAAAAGATATGTTTCTGCTTCGGCACACCAAAGACCGCGATTTTGCGATACAATATTTGCCAGCGCCGCAAAGCGAGCATCACTTTTTCCAAGCTCGGCAAAATTATCAATAGCAGTTAGCGGCATATTGATGTGCGTGTAGATCAGCTTCTTGCCGCCCTTGAGGTAGGGCAGCTGCAGAGTGGCATCGATAGCGGCATCAATGCCGCCGATGTGCGTGACCATAACTGCCGGGTCAATACGCTTTTCACCAATGAGCTTTACGATATCCTTCATGTCCTCGGGCGTGCTTCCGCTTGTGCCCGCATAATGGTGCTGTGCGTAGTGCACGTTGTAAAAATTCACGTTGGCGAAAAAGTCCTTGTTCATGGGGCCTGCAAAGAAATTAAGACACCCGTCAAAGCCGAGAATGGCATCACCCAGCTCCACCACGGCAGGCACGGGCGCATAAACGAACACGTCGTCAAAGCCCTTGTTATCGGAAAGGGCGAGGAGCTCTGCCTTGTCGGTGGTATTGGTAAAGATCAGCTTGATGCCGTCCTTTTCTGCCTGCATAGGATCAAAGATCTCTCTTGCGCGATCAAGGCGCGCCGTGTCGAGGTCGGTGACCACCACGAGAGAGGGCTTGATATCGCCGTGAAGGGCGCAGTCGATCGCGGCAAGCCCCATAGGGCCGCAACCGGCAAGAATGGCGACCTTGCCATTCGGCTTGATGTTGGTAAAGGGCTTAAAGTCCTCATCCAAATGATAGCTTGCCTTGTAGCCGCGCAGCACACAGGAAAACGGCTCGATGAGCGAGCCCTTAAAAAACGCGTCGCTTTCCATTTTGATGACAAACCCGTTTTGAATAATGTGCTCGTAAACGATAGAATAGGTGCTAACGCCTCCGATCTCCCGAAAAGAATAACCGATGGTTTGATTGCCGCCAAGATAACTTAAAACGGGGGGCATGATGACCTTTTCGCCAATACGGTAGTCGTTTTTCCACTTGTCGCCCACCGCTACGATCTCTGCGCAAAATTCATGTCCGATGATGATGGGGCGCTCCGCTACATCATCGGGCACTCGCAGGTGCTTAGCACCCTGCATGGCGGTCTTGTAGGTCGACATGCAAACGCTATCAGATACGATCTTGATCAGGAGCTCACCCTCCTTGATCTCGGGCAAGTCAAACTCCTCAAGGCGGAGATCCTTTTCTCCGTACAAACGAACTGCTCTTGTTTTCATAACGGCACCTTACACCCTTTCATTGCTGCCAAAAACACGGATCTTCTCACGAATGGCGGCTCTCATTTTTTCGCGCGCCTCCTCAAACACAAACACAGGCCATGTAGAGGGATTTTTGATGGTAGAAAGCTTGTTTTTCAACCCTGCGTTCAGGGCGCCCACGACATCGGAGTAAATATTGATCTTGGTAATGCCGTGTGCGATCGCCTGCTGCATTTGCTCGTCGGGCGTGCCGCTGCCGCCGTGCAAAACAAGGGGTCTGTCACATACGGCAACGATCTCATCCAAGCGGTCGATACGAAGGGTAGGGGTCTTTTTGTAAACGCCGTGCGCTGTTCCAATGGCAACGGCGAGTGCATCAACGTCGGTCATTTCTACAAATTTTACCACTTCCTCGGGGAGTGTGAGGGTATCCTCGGGATCTTCGTTTTCGATCGAGTCGTTTTCATTGCCTACCATGGCATTGCCAACGTGGCCAAGCTCGGCTTCAACGGTAACACCGTTCCCGTGTGCAAACCTTACGATTTCAGCCGTCATTCTTGCGTTTTCTTCAAACGGAAGGGTAGAGCCATCGTACATTACTGAACTAAAGCCTGCGTCAAGGGCTGCCTTGATCGATGCAAGGTCGGTGGCATGATCCAAATGGAAGCATACGGGTACCGTATAAAACTCTGAAGCGGCGCGAACCATAGACGTGATCAGGGGCAAGCCCTTACCTGTAAGGTCTACACCAAGCCCCATCAAGAGGGCAGGGGAGCGTTCTTCCTCGCACACATCCAAAACAGCGCGCATCATTTCGTAATTGCTGATATCAAATGCGGGTATGGCGTATTTGTTTGCCTTGGCATGCGCCAGCATTTCCTTCATGGTAACTAACATTGTGATTTCCTCCTGCTTGACATTTTGTTTTTTGTACGATATAATTATAGCAATCGAACATTTCAAAATCAATCTATGTTCGCAATGTTTGAAAACAAACATTTTTTCAAACAGAAGAAACGGAGCGTATGATGATAGAGGGAAGAAAAAAGGATATTTTGGAGCTTTTATATGTAAACGGCAGAGTTTGCGTTGCCGAGCTTGCAAAAAAGCTGTTTGTTTCGGAAATGACCATTCGGCGCGATCTTAGAGAGATGGAGAAGGACGGCTTTTTGCGGCGGTACAGGGGCGGCGCTGTGCTTAAGATTAACGCTGAGGAAATGCCGCTTTCCGAGCGAATACTGATTGATAAGGATGAAAAGCAGGAGTTGTGCAAAAAATGCGTCGGCTTTTTGCGCGACGGCATGACTGTTTTTATAGACAGCTCCTCTACCTGTCAGTATCTGATCCCGCACATTCATATGTTTCGCGATATGACCATCGTTACCAATTCGGTAAAGGCTTTGCTGAGTGCGGGTAGCATGCATATCCCTTGTATATTGATCGGCGGTGAATATTACGAGCAGGATATGTGTCTTGTTGGGTCTGTAGCGGAGCAAAACGCGCATGAGCTGAATGTGGATATCGCGTTTTTTACAACGGCGGCTTATGCCGAGGACGGTACGATCTCTGACTTTGATCTCAGACAAACCATGATCAGAAAAATTGTGATGAAAAATGCAAAGCAGAATGTTTTTTTGTTTGAAAGCCACAAATTAAACAAAAAGCATCTTTACACGCTTTGCCACAGGGACGATGCCACCGCGGTTATTGTGACAGAGCCCGTTTGAAAAGCAAAATAAAAAGGGGCGAGGATTTTCCTCGCCCCTTTTTGGCTATCAATTAAACTTCAACAGCGCTTGCCACTGCTTCCTTTTCTGCAAGGCGGGCAGGGTCAACGGTTACCTCGTATTTGGTAACGCCAAGCACGGTTTCACCGTCGATCTGGAGTGCCACGGGACGGTCAAACTCTACTGAGATGCGCTTGCCCTGATGCTCAGCCGCAAGGCTCTTGTGCTTGATGTGTCCGCCCTTCGATACCGAGGGGAATACAAGCAGCGTGTGAATTCTGCCCGCA
>JAFVTV010000040.1 GCA_017502975.1 Clostridia bacterium
GAGGTGGTGGAATGAAAAGCTTTAGCTGTAAGGCCCCCTTGTGTAAAGGGGGCTGTCGCGTTAGCGACTGAGGGATTGATTGGAGCGCGCAAATTCAACTTTTACAATCCCTCCGTCTTGCTACGCAAGCCACCTCCCTTTGCACAAGGGAGGCGATCTGTAGCCGGATATCCGGCGGCAGGGCGTTTTGTGCAATTGATAATCATTCAGTACATCTTAAGATGTTGCTGGTGGTTATGATTGTGTTTTTAACGTGCCAGCCATTCTTCAACGGTGTATGTCACACCCTTGTAAATGATCTGACCAATCTCAGCCCCGTCCTCAATGATTAAACTCGGTTGGTAGGTTCCGGACGGCATTAAGTTGATCGTGCCGATCTTAGCACCCGCACCAACTGTAAGGCTGCCCAAATTTTTGAAGGCAATAGCGGTGCAATCTATTGTATCGACTTCAGCGCCCGTAATCGTTACATGGGCTTGATTTGCTATGAAGATCTTTCCGTATTTGCCACCGTTGATATCCGTTCTCGTACCGTTCACAAAGCCGGCATCATACCCCTTATGGGTATCTCTCTTAGAAGTGGTGCCTGTCAGCACACAGTCAGTCATCACGGCTTTTCCGTAGTGCGTAAAGGCTGCGGCAATATTGTGCCCGCAGTTGTTGATCGCCAAGGTCGCAACAAGATCCTCAATAATGAGATTGGTGACCGTATAGTTTCCTCCACCAATTGCCTGCTTACCGTCATGGTGACCAATCTCTACAAAGCCCGAGCCGACCACTTTAAGATTTTTAACAACGGCATCCTCGCCCTTCGCGGGGATAAAGCCGACGTAGCCATAGTCATTCGAGCCCGGCGCAGTACCAACGCCGCTTGTGGTAATGGTATAGCCGTTTCCGTCAACGTATATGGGTACTCCGGCAGGAGAATACATCAGGGTTTCGTTATACGGGTCGGTAACGAGGTCGTTCTGCACAATACCGGCTTTGCCGCTACCAATCGCTTCTGCAAGCTTGGACATATCAAAAACATACTGCTCCAAGCCCGCATCATAATCGTTACCATAGCTGTCATATTCAAAGGCCTGCTGGATGGCAAGCAAATTGATGCCGAGGTCGATGACCGGAACGTTTGCATCGTTGGCATAGTTTAGCTCATTGCCGGCGGTAGCAGGCAAATATACCACCATAGTAAGGATATGCTCGTTCGCTTCACCATTGATATTGTCTTTAGGAAGGAGCTCCGTCATATCGGAAGCATATTTATCATTCAAACTCTTTGTTCCGCTTGCTTCAGCCGCCGCAATGGCCTGCTCACGCGTATAATTCTGCGCCCCGTCGATGATACCGAATCTTATGTAATTAGACAGCTTAAAGCCGTCGCCAAGCACATTGATAGATGCTACCTCGGTTACGACCTTGACACCAAGCTGGTACTTCAGAGCAAGAGAATCTGCATTTTCGATCTTTAACCTTATAACCTCTGCGTGCCCGGGCTCCCAAAGAGTGTTCTTTTGAAACAGGTTTGTGGTTTCCGTCACCCTGGTCCAACCGTCCTGCCCCGGAGCCTGATAATACAACTCTATATCCAGATTGCCGGTTTTGACGATACTGTTTGCCCGAGCGCGGTCGGTAAACCAGGCAAAGGTTGTTCCTATCAGCGCAGACAGGCATAGCAATAGCGAGATGGCGCACAGGATCAGCGTGCGTTTCTCATATTTTGCCGTTGTCATATCCTCACCTCTTTTTAATATTAAGGTCTGTATCTTTATCTCGGGGTCTTAAAATATGCAAAATCATTATTGGTATACTATTGGGGTTATAATTATACACCTTTATGCGTCATTTGTCAACAGTTTTCGAGCTTTTTCGTGTTTCTGGAAATTATGATATATTTTGTTGAATTTCACCTTAATTTACATTTGCACTTTTAAACGGTGCAAGCATTCTTTTGCTTTAAAAACTTCGTATTATACACAGTTTTTCGGGTTTTTCTTGCAATTTTGACAAAAATGGTATATACTGTCTCTGAACATATCAAAATCTCAAAACAGGAGAAGAACATATCACCAGATGAATTATAAAATTGAGAAAGGCTCACGCCCCGCTTATTTGCAGATATACGGATATATAAGAGATGATATTATTAACGGCGTTTACCCGTACCAAACAAAGCTGCCGTCAAAGCGCTTGCTTGCCGACGAGCTTGGCATCAGTACGGTAACGGTTGAGCATGCCTATGCATTGCTCTGCGACGAAGGGTATGTTGACTCACGCGAGCGAAGCGGTTTTTTTGTCATTTTTCGACAAGCCGACGGATTTGCAGCATCCGCTGAGGCGCACACGCCCTATATCAGAGAAACACACGGCACGCATACCTACCCCGATTTTCCCTTTTCAGTCTTAAGCAAAGCCATGCGCCGCATTTT
Organism: Clostridia bacterium; assembly: GCA_017502975.1. Taxonomy (GTDB): domain Bacteria; phylum Bacillota; class Clostridia; order Oscillospirales; family CAG-272; genus Firm-07. The sequence goes on from JAFVTV010000040.1 coordinate 2,427, forward strand.
GACCGAGCGCGGTGAAGCCGTGCTTGAAAAATCACCCGCCGCAGGATGTGCTGAGCTGCGAGAAGCGATCAAGCGTTATCTCATCCGCAACCGCGGCATGCATTTGGAAAGCAGCCAGATCGTGATCGGCTCGGGCGCGGAGCACCTATATGGCCTGATCATCGCCATGCTTGGCAGAGGTCGCCTGTACGGCATCGAATCACCGTCATACAAAAAGATCGAACAGGTCTACCGTGCCGCCGAGGTAGCATACGAGCTGCTGCCCTTATCCAATGATGGGATTGACAGTGCGGCACTTTCTAAAACGCAAGCAAGCGTTCTGCACACCACACCCTACAGGAGCTTTCCCACAGGCATCACCGCGAGCGCCAGCAAGCGGCATGAATACATCCGTTGGTCAAGCCAAGCGGATCGCGTTATCATTGAGGATGATTTTGAATCGGAATTCTCGGTTTCCTCAAAGCCCGAGGATACACTGTTTTCGCTCTCACAAAACGACAACGTCATCTATCTAAACACCTTTTCCAAAACCATTTCACCCGCACTTCGCGTGGGGTACATGGTGCTGCCAAAGGCATTTGTTAAGGAATTTGAGAAAAAGCTTGGCTTTTACTCCTGCACCGTTCCCACCTTTCAGCAATTTTTGCTTGCCGAACTGATCGAAAACGGTGACTTTGAACGCCACATCAACCGTGTTAGAAGAAACAAGCGAAGAGCGCTGTTATCAAAAGAATAATCATAACCACCAGCTAAGCTGGTGGTATGCACAAGCCCCTCCGGGGCATAACACTAGCAACATCTTAAGATGTACTGAATGATTATCAATTGCACAAAACGCCCTGCCGCCGGATATCCGGCTACAAATCGCCTCCCTTGTGTAAAGGGAGGTGGCTTGCGTAGCAAGACGGAGGGATTGTAAAAGTTGAATTTGC
>JAFVTV010000041.1 GCA_017502975.1 Clostridia bacterium
AGAACAATCCCTCAGTCAGCTTCGCTGACAGCTCCCTTTACACAAGGGAGCCTTTTTGTTCATCTATGTCTTGTCAATTTTCCTGACAAGCACTGCTTTTGTAGACACAAAAGCAAAATACGGCATACCTCTTTCGAGATATACCGTATTCTTGCAAAACTGTCCTTTAGGGTACGCCCCTAATGCTCCGTTCTTTTTTATTATTTTCTCGGCAAGCGTGTGGGAGAAAAGGCAAGCATATCGTTATAATATGCCATGTAGGGTGCGGTAATATCAACATCGGGCTGATCCTTGATGATGCGATCCATTTCCGCAAGCATCTCATCCATGCGCACTGCGTCATCCCCCTCGGCGATCACGCGCGTATAGGAGAGCGTGATGTGGAAGCGATACTCATCGTGCCCGGGCAGGAAAAGTCCGATCGCGTTTGCCACTGCGTCACGGTAGTCCTTCAGGATCTTGGCTTGCTCCTCATCGGCAGGCACAAGCAGGATCTTGATGTCGCCTGCATTGAGCATAGCACGGTCAAACTTCATGCGCATTTTCTTCGGCATCGGCACGCTTGTTACGGCCTTGGTGATGTAGTCGTCAACCTCCGTCATCGGTGCGTCAAAGGCAAGACCCTCCTTGGGCCAGTGCGTGGGCTTTCTTACCTGATCGTTTACGCCGCGGATCACTGTCATGTGGTAGCTATCTTTCGGCAGCAGGATCTGGTGGCTGTCAAGCCCCTTGTCGATCACCAGCTGGTGAAGCTTTACCATTACGTCGTAGGCGGGGCAATCGGGGGTGACGTCGGCTACCACGGTGTTGCCGGGGTAGGTGCGTACGTCGCCGTTTTCGTAAAATTTAATGCCAATAGAGCTTCCGTATTGCATACTTATCCTTTCTGCCAAGCGGGCGTTTCGGGCAGGAGCGTTTCAAAGTGAGCGATCTTTTCGCTCTCAAGCTTGCCGGCATAGGTGCCGTCAAGGAAGTTGTCCATTACGGTCACAAATTCAGCCCAGGACTGTGCCTCCTCATCGGGGCGAATGGGGTAGAAGAGCGCGCCGTTTGCCTTAGCGGCATCGCGGTCACCGGGGGCATCACCGATCATGAGCACGTGGCCCTGCTCGTAGTCGCCCATAAGAGATGCAATGATCTCCTTCTTAGAGCCGCTTTCCTGTCCCTTGACGGCGGTGATGAGGTCAAGCAGGCCGTGCTCGCCCCACTCGCGCTCAAGTGCGAGCTGCTGGGTCGCGGAAACAATGACGATATCGGCAACCTTGGAGATCTTCTCAAGGCATTCTCTTACGTGCGGGAAGGGAGGAACGCTGCGTACCATTTCAGCTACGCGGTCGTTGACGTTCACCGACCATGCAATGGTGTTGCGGATCTCATCGCACTCAGGGTGCTCGGCGAGGTATTCCTCAAGACCTGCGTTCGAGAGGGGCTTGCCGGCATCCACGTAGGCGCGCAGCTCCTTCATTGCGGGCACGGTGAAGCCGCGCTCCTTTACCTCGCGGCGCTCGGCAAGCACCTCAAGGGATTTGAGGAGCGAGCGCAGGCGGTGAATGCCGCGGTAGCAGGAGTAAAGGTTGGCAAAATCCCACGCGTCACGCGCGTACTTGGATACTGCCTGCAGGCCAAAGTAATTGATGTAGGCGGGGCAAAAGCACTCCTTGTGCTTTAATTCCATGGTGTCAAAGGCGCATCCGTCAGAATCGATGCATACCAAAAAACGCTTGCTCATAATAAGCTCCTTACAGTACGTATTTTTCAAAGGCTTGTGCAAGGCCGTCCTCGGTGTTAAGGCCGGTCACCACATCTGCGGCAGCCTTGATATTATCGGGTGCATTGCCCATGGCAACGCCAAGGCCGCAATTCTGTAAAATTTCAAAGTCGCTGCTGCTGTCGCCGATCGCCATAGTTTCCTCATAGGAAACACCGATCTTTCCAAGGATCGCCTCAACAGCAAGAAGCTTGTTCAGGGTCGTGGTCTGGAACTCAAGATTTGCACCGGCACCGGGACGCGTGTGCTTGATAAAGCCGGTCGCGTTTACTTCATCGTAGATCGATTGCTGAAGCTCTGCGGGAATGCTGTAAAGATTGATTTTTTCAATGCCGATGCCATTCGCCGCAAAATGAGCAGAGGGCGATTCTACGGCGGTGTAGCAGTTGTCACGAACGTACCACAGGTGATGCTCGGGCACAGCATTTACAGAGGTGTTAAAGCCATCAGAAACTGCTTTTTCAAAATAAATGGTGGAGTTTGCCGCGATCTCGTTGTAAAGCCCCTTGCCCTCAAGGATTTTCAGCAGCTTGGCGGAATTCTCGGGGGAAATAAGGTTCTCGTACAAGCTGATGTTCAGTTCCTTGTCGTAGGCTCTGGCACCGTGGCTGGTTACAAAGTATCGCAAGCCCTGCTGCGTGAGGAGCTGGGGCGGAAGCATGTTGAACACACGTCCCGTGCAGGGAATAACGTGCACGCCCTTTTCAATGGCACGCTGCACAGCGGTCATGTTAGCTACGGAAATGGCGACCTGGCTTCTGCCGCACAGCGTTCCGTCCATATCCATCAAAACAGCCTTGATTTTCATAGTATTTCTCCTTGGTGTAAATTTTACCATATAATTATATTACATTAGACTTGTTTTGTCAACGCAGCAACGCGTTTTTTTGCTAAAATCTCAAATTTTTAAATTATTATCAATAATTTTTTGCCGAAAAAAAGAGATTTTCTTTTTTCTATCGTATTTTATAAGTGATAAGTAAGAAAAGGAGGGTGAAATATGTCAAGCATCAAGCAAAAGCTTACCGAGCGGGAAAAAAGCACCTTATCACCGTATGCTTTTTTGTCAGAAAACACCGCGGGCAGAGAGCACCCTTGTACCGATTGCGATATGCGCACGGATTTTCAGCGCGATCGCGACCGCATCATACATAGTCAGTCCTTCCGCCGTCTGATGTATAAAACACAGGTGTTTCTGGCGCCCGCGGGCGATCATTACCGCACGCGCTTAACGCACACGCTTGAGGTTACCCAGATCGCACGCACCATTGCGCGCGCGCTGTTTTTAAACGAGGATCTTACCGAGGCTATTGCGCTTGGACACGATCTTGGGCATACGCCCTTTGGGCACGCGGGCGAGGTGGTCATGCAGCAGTGCTTCTCTCCTGATTTTTCGCACAATATGCAGGGTGTGCGTGTTGTGGAAAGGCTTGAAAACAACGGCAAGGGTCTTAATCTTACCGCCGAGGTGCGCGACGGTATTGCACATCATTCGGGTAAGGTGATGCCAAGCACTCTTGAGGGCTGTGTGATCCGTATTGCCGACCGTATTGCCTATATCAATCACGATATTGACGATGCGCTGCGTGCGGGGATCCTTCAGCATGAGGAGATTCCGGCGGATCTGCGACAGGTCCTTGGTAACAGTCACGGCGAGCGTATCAACACCATGGTGTCCTCGGTGGTACGCGCAAGTATGGATCGCCCCGAGGTCGTTATGGAGCCCGAGGTATGGGAAGCAACCGACCGCCTGCGCGATTTCCTGTTTTTGCGTGTCTACCGTGACAATGCGGCAAAGGATGAGGAGATCAAGGCAAAAGCCATGCTTGCACAGCTGTTTGATTATTTTGAAAACGACCCCGACAAGCTTCCGCTTGACTATCTTGAAACGATCAGTAAGGAGTCGGTGGGGCGTGCGGTGTGTGATTATCTTTCGGGCATGACCGACCGATATGCCATAGAGCTTTACCGAAATTTATTTATTCCGGAGGTGTGGCGCGTCAAATGATACCAAAGGAAATTATTGAGGAGATCCGCTATCGCTGCGACATTGAGGATGTGATCGGCTCGTATGTCACCCTCAAGCGCGCGGGCTCTAATCGAAACGGGCTTTGTCCCTTTCACAGTGAAAAATCACCGTCCTTTACCGTTTTTCCCGGCACAAAAAGCTTTTATTGCTTTGGGTGCGGCGCGGGGGGTGATGTGATTACCTTTATTCAAAAAATGGAGAACCTTGATTATGTGGCGGCACTTGAATTTCTCGCCACAAGGGCAGGGATAACCATTCCCAATGACCCAACACCGGGGGGGACTCCAACCGTTTCGCGCAGGCGCATTTACGAGATGAATCTCGAGGCGGCAAGGTTTTTCCGCGCGTCGCTTTTTGACCCTGTGCTTGGCAAGGAGGCAATGTCCTATCTTGCGGAGCATCGGCGCTTGACAGGTGCCACCATTAAGCGCTTTGGCCTTGGCTTTGCGCCCAACGATTTCGGTATGCTTACCGCGCATTTAAAAAAGGCGGGGTATACGGAGGCGGAATTAATTGCAGGATTTTTGTCAAAGAAATCGCAACGCGGCACACTTTTTGATCTGTTCCGCAATCGCATTATTTTTCCCGTTATCGATACTGCAGGCAATATCGTTGCATTTGGCGGGCGTGTCATGGACGACAGCAAGCCAAAATATCTCAATTCCTCCGACACGCCCGGCTTTAAAAAGAGCCGTGTGCTGTTTGGCCTCAATTATGCCAAGGATCACTGCGCTGAGGAGCTGATCCTGTGCGAGGGCTACATGGATACCATTGCCATGCATGCCGCAGGCTTCCCGAATGCGGTGGCAACGCTCGGAACGGCGATCACAGCCGACCATGCGCGCCTCATCTCGCGCTATACCAAGCGTGTGATCATCAACTATGACAGTGATGAGGCAGGGCAAAAGGCTGCAGATAAGGCAATGCAACTCCTTGATGAGGTTGGCGTGCCTGTTCGCGTGCTAAAGCTGGAGGGGGCAAAGGATGCCGATGAATTTATCAAAAAATTCGGCGCCGATGCTTTTCGCTCCCTGCTCAAGGGCAGCAGTACAGCCTTTGATTTTAAAATGGATAAGATCTTGGCAAAGCACAACATATCCACCGCCGAGGGAAAGATCCGTGCGGCAAGAGATTTGACCGCGCTGATTGCCACCACGTATTCCGGTGTGGAGCGTGAGCTTTACCTTTCCGCCGCTGCCAACAAGCTTGGCATTTCGGTTGAGAGTCTTGCCAATGACGTGAAGCGTGCACGTGCAAAGCAGGTGCGCGAGGCAAGGCAAAAGGAAAGCCGCGATCTGCAGTTAACGGTGCGCAATTTCGGTGACCGTGTCAATCCCGATGCTGCAAAGGACCCGGCCGCAGCGGCTGCTGAGGAGGTTATTCTCGGGCTTTGCTTGCTCTTTCCGGAGCATCGCAAGCTCTGTGCCGCGGGCGAGATAGCGCTTTCCTCATCGGATTTCTTTACCGATTTCGGTCGGCGTGTGTATGAGGCGATCATGGAGGCGGAGCAAAGTGAAAACGGCTTTTCCTTCTCCGCACTCGGTGAGCGCTTTTCACCCGATGAAATGGGCAGGCTTGTTCGATTGCAGCAGGATCGCCAGCACCTGCAAAACAATAGCAAAGAGGTGCTGCAGGATGCAGCAAGGAGTCTGCAGGCACTTGGTGCGGCACGGCAGGCAAGGGCGACGGGGGATTGGCAAAGCACGCTTACCGCGCGCCGCGCTATGCTGAAAAAGAAAAAAGACGGAAACGAAAAGAATTAAGAGGAGATAGATCATGGATACCAAAAAGGAAATGATGGAAAAGAAAGCCTTGGACGAAGAGGTCGAGGCTGTAGAGGAAGAGAAGAAGACGCTGGATAAAAAGGTTGACATGGAGGGCCTTATTGAAAAGGGCAAAAAGGGCGACCTTTCTACCAACGATCTTGATGAGGCAATGGAAAACATGGATTTTGACATGGATAGCCTTGAAAAGCTCTATGAGGCATTTGAGGATAACGGCGTTTCCTTGCCCGATGATATTTCTACCACCGAGATGAACGAGATCGAGCACGAGGTCGAGCGCTTTGGCGGCGGTGAGAACATGGAAAGGATGCTTGAGCAGGAGGGTCTTTCCATCGATGACCCCGTGCGTATGTATCTTAAAGAGATTGGAAAGGTGCCGCTGCTTACCGCGGAGCGCGAAAAGGAGCTTGCCGAGCGTATGGCAGAGGGTGACGAAACCGCCAAGACAGAGCTGGTTGAGGCAAACCTGCGTCTTGTTGTCAGCATTGCAAAGCGCTATGTCGGAAAGGGAATGTTCTTCCTTGACCTCATTCAAGAGGGTAATCTTGGCTTAATGAAGGCCGTGGACAAATTTGATTATACCAAGGGCTATAAGTTCTCCACCTACGCAACCTGGTGGATCAGACAAGCCATTACCCGTGCCATTGCCGATCAGGCGCGCACCATCCGTATCCCTGTACATATGGTGGAAACCATTCATAAGGTTTCGCGCTATCAGCGTCAGATGCTGCAGGAATTGGGGCGCGAGCCTACCCCTGCGGAGATCGGTGAAAAAATGGGCATGAGTGCAGAGCGTGTGCGTGAGATCATGAAGGTTGCCCTTGACCCTGTTTCCTTGGAAACACCGATTGGTGAGGAGGAGGACAGCCACCTTGGTGATTTCATCCCCGATGATGACACACCCTCGCCCTCTGAGTCGGCTTCTACTAACATTTTGCGCGAGGTGATCGAGCGCGAGCTCAATACGCTCACGCCCCGTGAAGCGCACGTGATCAAGCTTCGCTTTGGCCTTTACGACGGCAGAACGCGTACGCTTGAGGAGGTTGGCAAGGAGTTTGATATTACGCGTGAGCGTATCCGTCAGATCGAATCCAAGGCCTTGCGCAAGCTGCGCCATCCCAGCCGTGCCCGTCATTTGCGCGGATTTCTTGATTGATTTTTAATTATCGTTGATTTGCACAAGTTTTGCACCGATTTGTTTGGCAAAGTGATGATTTTTTTGGCATGCGTGAGGAATGTGTTTTGTTCCTTTTGTGAAAGATGACTGCGTTTTTGCCACCTTTAGTAGATATTGTGTTTATTGTTCAAAAAACCTTCACTTGACAAATTTTTTTGATTGGTGTATGATATGTTTATATATTATGGTCGCGCGTACGCTATAGCGCGCGTAGGAGGTCCTGTATGAAGAAAAAAATTATGTGCTTGCTGCTTGCTGTGCTCATGGTGCTGCCCATGCTTGCGGGTTGTTCAAAAGAGGGCAACATTGATGAGATCAATAAAGAAGCAGAGCGTTACACTACTACACTTAATGTGTGGCTGATTACCGAGAGCAAGCTGGTTGCTGATGCAAGCGCGGTGATCTTGTCCGGCATTACTCCCAAAAAGGAAAAGCTTAACCTGCTTACCGATGCAGAGAAGGCAACGGTTGCTGCTATGACAGAAGATCAAAAGGCTGCATGGTATCAGGTTTGGGAGGTTACCGACAGCATCAATAAGCTCACCAAGGCGAATTAAGAACTCAGCTTAACCTTAAATATTTCCTTGAGGCTGATTATTATGCTGCAGTTGAAGCGGCATTCTCTAAACATGAGGAAAATATTGAGGCAGGCAATCTGCAGCAGGAAAACAAAACCGAGGAAACGATCCTTAATGAGTACGGTATTCCCGAGCTCAAGTATCCTACCATTCCCGATTATGTGGTAGATATTCTTTTCGTCGGCAATCAGGCTAAGTACACGCAGTATGCAAATAACGAGTGGCTTGCAGACATGCAGGGCCATCTTGCCGATTCCGCGATTAAGCTTAACTCTTATGTCAGCAGCGAATATCTTACTGCTGCGGCGATCAACGGCTTTGTGTATGCAATTCCGAACAATCACGGCGTAGGCGAATATATCTATATGCTTGCTGATAAGGAGCTCATGGAGAGCTACACGGGTAGTCTCTCCGATGCTACGCTTTACGATAGCAGCTTTAAAGAGTACCTTGATTACGTTTACGAAACTTACACGGGTAGCAACAAGATCTATCCCATCTACACGGAAAATCAGGATGGCAAGATCGAGATCGACTATGCACATTATTGGAACTTTGATCTTGATGCTGCCCCCGGCGTTGCTGTTCAGAATCCCGATAGATTCTCGATTTTCGGTGATGCTTACGTAGACACTAAGAAACTTGAAAACACCAATCTCCTTACTGATGCTAACTATATGAAGGCATTGGCAAATAAGGTGTACTACGAGGGAACCGATGGCTATGTTACGACCGATGCAACCGCTAAGGCTGCCATCAAGGTAGTAAAGGGCTCTTGGGAAGAAAAGGCACAGTACGAGGCACAGGGCTACGAGGTTATGGTCGTGCAGTATCCTCAGCTGACTGATGCAGAGATCTATTCTTCTATGTTCGGTATTGGTGCATATTCGGTTAGCGAAACGCGCGCCGCTGAAATTCTTACTTATTTAAATACTGATGCAGAGGTGCGTAATCTTCTGCAGTACGGTATTGAGGATGTTAACTACACGCTTGAAACCGTTACCGTTAATGAAAAGGATTACGTTTACGCGAAAGCAACCAAGGATAACGTTTATCTGATGGATCTTGAGAAAACGGGCAATACCTTGATTGCATATCCCAATGATCCCGATGACGTGCTTCGCCATGAGTATGATAAGAAGCAAAACTATGAAATGGTTTCTGCCCCTACGCTTGGCCTTAACTTCTCTGCTGTTTTCAAGCTTGATGAAGACAACGTTCGCGTAATGAATGCCGTTTCCGCGAAGCTTAAGGCTGCCATTGACAACATGACGACCTCGGCTGAGGTAAATACGCTGTATCTGCGCGCGTTGGCAGCAAGCGAAAGTGATTGGAGCATGGTATACCTCATTCGTGAGCACATTGGCGAGGGTGTTACATATATCAATGCAGCAGGCGAAACCGTTGAGGTTACAAACACTATGATCCGTAAAGCGATCATCTCTATGAGAAGAGATGCTCTTGAAGAGAATCTCGACGCACTGCAATCACCGTACGCGCTCTACCTTGACTGGTTTGCGCGCGAAGGTGTTGCGGGCTGATCTTAAAACTTAGTAAAAAACACACGCGAAAAAACCGCCTTTCCTATTGCAAACGCAGTAGGGAAGGCGGCTTTTTTATATCCAATTTTCCAGCCGCAGTGATTCGGCATCTTTAATTTCTTTTATAACGGTTATCGCGCGATATCTTGCGCATTCAAAAATTCGCACATCATTGTTTGTTACCGCATAGCAAAGGTCTGATAGGCAATCGTCCATTTTTCAATGGCGTGCTGTGAGGTCGAAATACCGATCCTGCTGCTTTCCTGCTCCCAATAGGAAACAAGATCCTTCACCGCCAACTCGGCATGCTCACATGTGGGTAGGCATACTGCTTTTTCGTTAAGAGTCGCACAGGTTTCTTCAATATATAAATAGTTGCATACGATCATGCCCAGCATCAAGGCAAATATGGCAAGAGAAGAAAAAAAGCTTTTCATGTGTTTCTCTCCTTGTCGATGCAGTAAAATTCTTCTCCGTCATTCATGCCAAGATAAAAGATGTCATCTGCATTTTTGCTTTGCTGCTGTAAATAACTTGCCAACCAATTGCGGTCATGTTTTAGCAGCTTTAAATTGTAGTCGTTGATGTGACCGTCCTCGATCAGGGCGTGCATGATCCCGTTTTCCGTTGGTTTCATCTGAAGATCGTTCGCAGTGGGTGCGCTTGCCTCACGCTTTAAAATAATGGAAAGCTTTCCGTTTTGCTCAAGTATGGCGTAGTCCACGTCGCCGGGCGAGCAAGCGCCGCTTTGCCTTATTTCACTGATCAACTCATCGAGTGAAATGCGAATGCGCTGCATTTCCTTTTGATCAAGCGTGCCGTGCCGAATGAGAACGGTGGGGCGTGCTGAAACAAGATTTTTTAGTTTGGGAAATTTCAATAAAATCATCGAAAGCATGACCTCAAGCGTAAGGATCGTGATAAGGGGAATTAATGCGTGCGTTATGGGAATGGAGCCGTCTGTAATTGGCAGGGAGGCAATTTCGGAAATCAAGAGTGTTGTTACCAACTCCGAGATCTCAAGCTCTCCTAACTGCCGTTTTCCCATGATGCGCATGGTAACGATCAAAACTACATATATAATCATGGTACGGATGAGAATGGTTGCCACAATGTCACCTCCTGCTACATTTGCATTGTAGTTTGCGTTTTTTACGGCTTTTATGTATAATTTGTGCAACAGGGGGACAAAATATAAAAAAAGTCTTTGGAAAAAAAGGAAAAAATTGAAAAAACCCCTTGACAAGTTGTTCTCAAGGTGTTAATATATAAGGGCTCTCGCAAAAAGAGGGTTGCCCCGTACAGGCTGTCACCTCAAAAAAACTTTAAAAAGTTTTCAAAAAGGTATTGACAAAGCAAAAGATACGTGGTATAATCAAAAGGTCGCCGCGAAAAAAGGCGGAGGCGA
>JAFVTV010000042.1 GCA_017502975.1 Clostridia bacterium
ACGAGCTTTATTTTAACGTTGTTATAAGCTGCTTTTTGATTATTTTTGCCCCATTCCTGACTCATAGATGTAAGAGATAGCAATACTATTTTGGTATTTGGCAGATTTTCCTTAAATCCTTTCAGAATATTTTCATAGTTATCAAACATAGTATCAAAGTTGTTTGCCCCTATGAGCATTACTGCCACCTTAGGCTTTAAATCATAAACTGATACTTTAAGACGTTTTTCAAGACCAAAGGTCGTTTCACCACCGATTCCACGATTAAGAACAAGATACTGTGGATAGTATTTTTCAAGATCGTATCCGTCGGTAAGGCTGTCGCCAAGAAATGCAACATCCACCTCATAGTCATCATATTTTTCGTTTTCGTCTATATACATAGCAATCTTTGTGTCATAATACTCTTGCACCGCTTTTAATAATTGCTCCTTCTCTCGCTTTTGTGGCAATGCCACAGCAAAAAGATATGTAAGACTTATCCCTATAGCCAACAAAACAGACAGCGCTATCGCGGTAAGAACAGTCTTTCTTTTTTGGATCATAAAAAATACCCCTCCAAATTATTCATCATCCTGAAAATCTATCTGCAAATTCTTATTTATCAATGACTCTATTATAACATAAAATTAGCTTTAATTCAATCTGTTTTACGTAGGTAGAAGAAAACTCGACTTTTCACAAGTCGAGTTTTCTAAAATATTCAATTAAAATCCCTAGGAGTGATGCCCTCAGCCCTCGGCGGTTTTTTTGTTTAGGTTAAATTTTCACGGAATTGCAGGCGGTAAAGATCTGCATACTCCCCGTTTTCACACAGAAGCTGCTCGTGCGTACCCTGCTCTACGATCTTGCCGCCCGACACAACAGCGATCTCATCTGCGTTTTTAATGGTCGAGAGGCGGTGTGCCACAACAAGAGTGGTTCTGCCAACGCAGAGCTCGTCAAGCGCTTGCTGAATGAGGATCTCGGTAGTATTATCGAGCGCCGAGGTTGCCTCGTCAAGAATGAGGATCGGCGGATTTTTGAGGAACACACGTGCGATAGACAAACGCTGCTTTTGACCGCCCGAAAGGCGCACACCTCGCTCACCGATCTTGGTATCGTACCCCTCTTCAAGTGTCATGATGTAATCGTGAATATTGGCGCGCTTTGCTGCCGCCACGATCTCCTCCTCGGTAGCATCCAGCTTGCCGTAAAGAATGTTGTCACGAATGCTTGCGTTAAACAAATAGATATCCTGCTGCACAATGCCGATATTGCGGCGAAGCGACTCGCGCGTATATTCCTTAATGGAGTGGCCGTCCACCACGATCTCACCCTGCTCGATGTCGTAAAAATGCGGGATCAAGTGACAAATGGTGGTTTTGCCGCCACCCGACGGGCCCACCAGCGCAAACTTTTTACCCTGCTCTATTTTAAAGCTGACATTATCGAGAACATTTTTTTCGCCCTCCTCACCGTAGGAGTAGGTAACGCCCTTAAATTCGATCTCGCCCTTCAAAACGCCCGCATCTCTTGCACCCTCACAGTCGGTTTCGGGAGTCGCATCAACGACCTCCAAAAAGCGTTCAAAGCCCGTTACACCGTTTTGGTACTGCTCCATAAAGCCGATGAGTGTCTTAACGGGAGTTAAAAACAGATTTACAGATACAATAAATGCCGAATAGTCGCCAAACCCGATATGTCCGTTGTAAAGGAAGAAGCCGCCTGCGATCAGCACCACAACATTAAAAACATCTGTAATGAAGGTCGTGCCCGAATGGAATTTGCCCATTGCGTCATACGCCTCACGGCGCGCCTCAACAAATTCTCGGTTTCCCTCCTCAAACTTTTCACACTCCTTGTCGGCATTGGTAAATGCCTTGGTCACGCGAATACCCGAAATACTGCTTTCAAGCGAGGCATTGATCTGCGCCACCGAAGCACGGCTTTTTTTGAATGCCTCGTGCATTTTAGAGCGCAGTGCCACCGAAATGATAAGCAAAAAAGGCACGCAAACAAAAATAATGAGCGTAAGGATCACATTAATACTGCAAAGATAGATAAAGGAAGCAACGATGGTGATCGTTGAAATGATCAAGTTTTCAGGGCCGTGATGCGCAAGCTCGCTGATATCAAACAGATCGCTCGTCATACGCGACATCAGCTTACCCGTTTCCTGCTTATCAAAATAACTGTACGGCAGCTTTTCGAGATGCACAAACATATCCGAGCGCATTTGCGCCTGCATACGCACACCCATTACGTGGCCGTAATACTGCACGAAGTAATTCAGCAGCATACGGATAACGTAGAGGGCAAGCAGCACCACACCCGCGATCACAATGAGTTGATATTTACGGTTGGGGATCAGGTCATTGAGCATTTCCCTTGTAATAATGGGATAAAACATGCCAATGAGGGCAATGAACAGCGCCGCCAGCATATCAAGCGTAAATATAAGGCGGTGTGACTTGTAATATGCCAAAAAGCGTTTTAACATCTATAGCAGCTCCTTTTCTTTCAAAACAGGTTTATTATACAACATAATATCTGTAAAGTCAACAAAAAGCCACGCTCTTTTCAAAAAAAGAGCGTGGCTTAACTTATTCCTTGGTGTCAAAAAAGCCCTTGAATGCCGAAACGGCATTTGCAACAAAGGCTGCTGCGCGGAAGGGCACGAGCGATGCCTTGGTAAGGCGCGTAAAGACCTCCTTGCGTGTTGCAGAACGTTCCGCCTCAAGGCTTTCGCGCTTACGGCAAAGCCCGTTTAGCGTGCGGGGCGTTTGGGCAGGAAGGAGTTTACCGGGCAAGGGTAATGCCTGCTCTTCGCCAAGTGGCAAATGCTTTTCCTTTACCGTGTCATTTGGTGCTATGGCATAGCACAGAGGCTTATCGCAAACAATATCGGTATCGTGCGTGCAATGGTAGCCAAATGTGACGCGTGACAAGATCTCCTCACCGCGACGAACATCCAGCTTTCTCGCATCGTTGCTTGTGCCAAGCAATAGCTGATCCGTTACGATCAGATCCTCGCCCTCAAGCAACGCAACGCCGTAATGGGCATTAAAATCGGCTACCGTTAGCGGGTTATTCTCGCCCTTCACCCACACGGTAAGTGTGCTTGCGGGCGGAACAGTTATGCCATCGAGCGCCAGCACGCGTTTATCGGCAGGCTTTGCCCGCTCACCTGTTCCCTGCCAAATGCCAAGCGAATAACCGTCTAAGGTCAAAGGACTTGCCGTATGATTATAAAGTTCCACATACGCATACGGATTTTTCACCGCCACACCGTCTGCCATAACATCTGAGGTCAAAGGCATGAGTTTGGTAATGCTAAGGGGAGATATCATCACATATGCAGTGTCTGCATAACGGTTTTTGCCCACCATACCCGATACTACCGCACTTACGCGATGCAAGCCCCCAATGTCGGGCAAGCGGCGGGATACAGTGTGCACCTCTCCCGGTGCAAGCTTACCGATGTGCACCTCCTCAAAGGGGGCAAGTTGACGCAAAACAAAGCCATTTGCACTTGTAAGATAGAAATCCACCGTCACATCGGAAATGGGCTTATCTCCCTCATTTTTCACAGTAGCCGTGACAACATGCGGATGCTCGGCATCCTCGGATACGCCGTAGCCCATGCGCTTGATATTGAGGAGATCTCTACCCTCAACAAAGATCGGTGCGGTAACGGTATAAGAACTGCCGTTTGTGATGCGTAAATAATAATAATCAAAGTCGGGGTTTAGTTCTACACGCCAACGAAATTCTCCAAGCGCCCCCGCCTCTACGACGGCAACAACGATGCTATCCTCGGTAAGGAGCTCAAGCTTGCCAATGCCTTTTTCGCTTTCTGTGGTGACCTCCACCTCAATATCAAGTTTTTCGGGATCATTCAGAACAGAGCCAAGCCAAGCGCCGTTCACGCGGTAACGCACCTGCATGGTGCGGTCGGTGGTAGAATAGGTACGGCGGCGACGCATACCGTCAAGAATATTTTCACGCGTTAGGGCAGGAGCTAGCACGTAGCCCATGCCGCCCGAATCGCCCCAATCGGCATGATGATTATCCTCGTTAAGCACAGGTGCCACATGCCAACCGCGCGAAAGTGCCAAAGCATAGCTGGCATGATGACGTGCACCGTTTACCTCAACGAGAGCATACATATCCTTTAGGTTACCGTCAAACGGTCGAAAATCGTCACTGTTGCCCCAGGTATCCCCCGGGTGATTGAACATAGCAACCCCTTCGGGATGCTCTCTTACCATACTGTTAAACGCATCAAGGTCGGTTTGATAGGTATCGTAACACGCCCACTTCGTATTGAGAAGATTGGTGTGCCCCCAAAAGCCGTTTGATTGGTGCCAAGTCATTTCAAAGCCATAAAGCGTTGCAAATTTTCCGGGCTCGTTTCGTTTATTTGCAAGCGCGATCTGTTGCATATACGTGTCGCGCTGATAGCAATTTGAATGGTCGGTTATGGCAAAATAGTCCATGTGCGCAACGTTTCGCGCATACGAAAATGCCTGCTCGGGCGTACCCATACCATCGGAATCTGCGGTGTGAGAGTGTATCTGACCGCAATAAAGGTTCATTTCCTTGCCGTCACCAAGGGCAAAATCGTATTTATGATAGGTGCGATTACCGCGCGTGTCACGCAGGGTGATCTCCACGGTATGCGTGCCGTAATCAAGTGGCTCTGCGGGGATAAAGGTGACAAGCTCCTCACTCCAGTTCGCCCGATCGGAAACGTTTAAGCCGTCAAGACAAAGCACCGATATGCGAGTATTGACCCCTGAAATATCATGATACGTAACGGAAATTTCAGGCAAGCGCTCGTTTTCCAGCACCTGGTATGCGGCAGGGGTTGTAAAAAGCACCTCAGGACCGTTATTATCCACCAAGGACACCACAAACGGCACATTCTCACTGCCAAGTCTTGCCGCATAAAGACCGCCCTGCACCTCAATATAGTACTGAAGCGACTCGTGCATATACGCCACCTTAGAAAACGGCAGGATGTATTCAAGCAGTCCCTCGTTATTTTGATATGCGGTGTATGCACAAAAGCGATCGCCCTCGCGCACATAAACCGTTGCATGTCCAATATCCACCCCACCGATCACCGCAAAGCGGATCGCCACATCACCGTCGGCAAGAAATACGCGAGAGGCGGGAGATACGGGTAAAATAGCAGGAACAGAATGCTCAACCGGGTCGCACACGGTTTGTTTGACATCCCAAAATCCGGGGGTTGGCACTGCCTCAGGGGTAATAAGCCTCCCCTGCTTAGGTGTTTGTAGGCAGTATTGCCAAAGCGAAGCAAGACGGCAACGCACATCACGGTGCTCCTCATCAAAGCGATGCCTTACGGTATAAATAGCATCATCAACGCTTCCGCCACGCGGCACCACAAACAGCTCTGCGCCGTAAAGACTGCGCTCAAACCCAAAGCGGCGCTCGGCATGCGGTGTACCGTCCTGTTTTTGGGGCACTGCCAAGGTGGCAAAATACAAAAGTGTCTCAACATCAGCAATCTCTGCTGAAATTTCGGGGTACCGATCGCAAAGCTTCTCAAGCACTGCGGCTTTTGCAGCTTCACGCTCTTCTTCTGCCACATGCTCCTTTACCAAATTCACTGCGGCAAGACCCCTCGCGGGAATGATATTTTCTCCAAAAGCATCTGCCAGCGCATTACGGCAAAGCACGCCGTCATGGCGGCGCATCAACAACTCATAATTCGCAAGATCAATTGCTTGCTCCGTTAAATTTTGCAGTTCCACATAAGGGTGAACACAAGGCCAAAGCGAGGTTTCTGTAATGATAAGCGGCGGCAGTACAGCAGGGTCGGAAAGCGAAACGGTGTAAATAGCACTCTCTGCCCCCTCCTTCCAAAAGCTATATTGCAGTGTGTCGCCAAGCAGCTCACTCCCTGCCAAGGTAGCGGCAAAAACGGTATAGCTCTGCTCGGCACGGTAGCCGTCAGTGGGCAGCATACGCACCTTTCCCTGATGCTCTTTTTTTCCTAAAACGGTATAGGAAAGCTCGATGCATGGCAGATCGGAAACATCATCGGGCAGCAAGAGCTGCAGCATTACGTCCTTGCCACGAAGGAGCATTGTTGCGGGGGCATGAAAGTAGTTCCGAAATTCCATTTTTTCTCCTTTCATCAAATCGCAAAAAGCGAAAACAACGGGCACAGCACAAGGGGCAAAAACATGGCGGGTAGCATATTCATTACCTTAAGGCGTGTTACACCAAGCAGATTGGTGCCGATCCCCACGACCAAAAGTGAGCCTGTAGCAATGATCTCCCCCGTAACGAGCGCAGGAATTGCGCCTCCCGCAAGACTCGCTACCAAAGTTAACGTTCCCTGCAACAAAAAGATCGATACAGCGGAAAGCGCCACGCCAATGCCCATTGTAGTGGCAAAGATCAAGGCAGAAACCATGTCTATCAAGGATTTCGCATAATACGTGGTATGCGTATGCGTAATACCGCTTTCTATTGCGCCCGTAACCGTCATGGCACCAACGCAAAACAGCAGTGTTGCGGTAACAAAGCCCTCGGCAATGCTACCCTCACCGCGCCCCACGCGCCTTTCGACCCATTTGCCAAGGCGGTTTACCCACCCGTCAAGGTCAAGCCACTCACCGATTGCGGTGCCGATTGCCATAGAAACGATCATAACCAGCATATTTTGGATCTTAAGAGCGCCGGAAATGCCAATCAGTATCACGCAGAGCCCGAGCGCACGCATGACGCTTTCTGAGAGTGTTTTTTTACTTGTTACAGCATCAGCCGTGGCAACAGTTGTCTTCTCTTTGCCAGCACCTCGCGCCATAAAACTCTTAATAAGTACACCCGCAAGCGCGCCAAGCAAAACTGCTACCGTATTTACAATCGTTCCCCACAGGGCAAAACTGGTCATATGTCGCTCCTTTTTACAATGTGTGCAATTATTTTTAGTATATCACGCGATAAAAGAAATTGCAAGAAATTTGCTAAATCTTTGCCTGAAGTTTTCTGCTCCAAGGAGAATCGAACTCCATCCACGCGCCACGCGCGTGGCATTAAAGATTCGCCTTTGTAATAGCAAATTTCAGAATGTAGATTGAATCTTTCATCGGAGTTCGCTGCCCCCACAGGGGCAGCACAAAAAGCGCCCTCCCACGCGAGGTGGGAGGGTAATTGGAGAAACGAACTCCATCCACGCGCCACGCGCGTGGCATTAAAGATTCGCCATAGTGATAGCAGATTTTATAGTATGGATTGAATCTTTCATCGGAGTTTGCTGCCCCCACAGGGGCACCACAAAAAGCGCCCTCCCACGCGAGGTGGGAGGGCGCTTTTTGTGGTGCTCCTGCGGAGAATCGAACTCCGGACACCTTGATTAAAAGTCAAGTGCTCTACCGGCTGAGCTACAGGGGCGTGATTGCACCCGTATATCATACCATAAGAAAAGGGGTTTGTCAACAGTTTTTTAAAAGTTTCTTAACTTTTTTGCGTTTTCAATTTCTTATAATTGGCGCAGTCGGTCGGCAAGCATACGCACATGCTCGGGCAAAAGACCGGGCAGCATCGCCTCATCATCCTCGCTATCTCTGATCGCACTGCGCATCATGCGCACAATAATTTTATCAAGCCCGCGCTGCTTGGCAGGATTGAGCTCGCCACCAAAATACACGATGTCCTCCGCACCCTCAAGCAGTACTGCGGGAAAGAGCATCTCGGCATAATTCTCAAACTGATCGGCAAAGGCGCAGCAAAGAAAGAGCGTATGGGGGATGGTCTCAAGTGCACTGCCGTGCTCCTTTATATAGGTGCGCGCCGCACGGTGCAGCTTACCAAAGCGCACGGCACCGCCAAAAACAACATAATCAAAGCCTGTGGGGGCAACGGGCGCCTCGGCAAGGTCACAAAGCACTACCTCGTGATTTGGTAAAAGTGAAGCAAGCAACAGGCACATTTCGCGTGAGCCACCCGATTTACCTGCATACGCAACCAAAATTTTCATACCAAAAACCTCATTTCATTACACTATTTATAGTTTAGCACATTTCGTGGCAAAATGGAATAGAAAAAAGCAAAAATCTCGCGTTGACAAATTACATTGAAAGATATATAATAAAATTATAATTATATTTAATATGAAGGAGATCGTTATGTCGGATATCGAGGTAAAGATAAAAGCCCTGCGCGAGCAGCTTGCCTATCACGCAAAGCGCTATTATGTAGACGACGCCCCCGAGATCTCGGACTTTGAATACGACCGCATGTATCACGAGCTTTTGGCGCTTGAGGAAGCCAACCCTGCATTTTTTGACCCCTCCTCGCCAACACAGCGTGTGGGCGGTGCGCCGCTTGATAAATTTGAGCCCGTTGTGCACACCGTGCAGATGAATTCCCTCTCCGACGTATTTTCCTTTGAGGAGCTTGGCGACTTTCTCGCTAAAATGGAAGAAGCACTCCCCCATCCCGTTTACTCGGTAGAGCCGAAAATTGACGGTCTGTCGGTTTCGCTGCGCTATGAAAACGGCGTGCTTGTAACAGGTGCTACGCGCGGTGACGGCACCGTCGGCGAGGATGTGACGCAAAATATTAAAACGATTTTCTCCGTGCCCCTTACCCTAAAGGAGCCGCTTTCCCTTACCGTGCGCGGTGAGGTCTATATGCCCCGTGCAACCTTTTACAAAATCAATGAAAAGCGCGAGCGCGAGGGAATGCCCTTGCTTGCAAATCCCCGCAACGCGGCGGCAGGGTCCCTCAGGCAGCTCGACCCCCGCATTGCCGCCGAGCGCAAGCTTGATATTTTCATTTTCAATTTTCAAGAGGGCAACCTCTATACTGACGGGCATGCACCCGCCTCTCACACCGAAACGCTTGAGCGCCTAAAAGAACTAGGCTTTGCCGTGCTTGAAAACCGCATCAAGGCAACCAGCGCCGAAGAAGTGCTTACGCACATTACACAGCTTGGTGCGATGCGGGACGAGCTTGCCTTTGACATTGACGGCGTTGTGATTAAAATTGATAGCCTTGCAGACCGCATAACGGTTGGTGAGGGCACAAAAACGCCAAAATGGGCGGTTGCTTACAAATTCCCCCCCGAGCAAAAGAAAACAAAACTGCTTGATATTGAGATCGCCGTAGGGCGCACAGGCGTGCTTACCCCTACCGCCATTCTTTCACCCGTGAGGCTTGCAGGCACCACGGTTTCGCGCGCCACACTGCACAATGCCGATTTTATCAAGGAGCGCGGCATTATGCTGGGCGACACGGTAACGGTGCAGAAGGCAGGCGACATCATTCCCGAGGTGGTAACAGCGCACCCCGCGTTGCGTGACGGCAGCGAGCGCAACTTTTCCATGCCTACGCATTGCCCCTCATGTGGCGAGCCTGTCACGCGCGACGGCGATGACGGCGCCGCCATTCGCTGTACCAACAGCGCCTGCCCCGCACAGCTTTCACGCGGCATTGAGCATTTTGCCTCAAAGGGCGCTATGGATATTGACGGTCTTGGCCCTCAGGTAGTAGAGCTGTTGCTGAAAAACGGTCTGATACATGACGCGGCGGACCTCTATGCACTCACCGAAAACGAGATTGCCCCGCTTGACCGCATGGGTGAAAAATCGGCAAGTAATCTCATCACAGCCATTGCGCGCTCAAAGAGCGCGGGGCTTGAAAGACTGATCTTTGCACTTGGCATTCGCGGCATTGGGCAGGTCGCGGCAACGGCACTCGCCGCCAAATATCGTACACTCGAGGCACTTATTGCGGCAACCGCCGAGGAGCTTGTGACCATTGAGGATTTTGGGCAGATCACTGCTGACTACGTGATAGATTACTTCTCGCACCCGCAAAACATTTCGCTTTGCGAGCGCCTGATACACGCAGGCGTGCTGACCGAAGCAACCGCCGCCCCCACGGGTGACAAACTGGCAGGCCTTACCTTTGTGCTAACCGGGACACTGCCCACGCTGACACGCGATGAAGCATCGGAGCGCATCCGCTTGGCAGGTGGCAAGGTTGCGGGGTCGGTTTCCAAAAAGACCTCCTTTGTGGTTGCAGGCGAGGCGGCAGGCTCTAAACTGACCAAGGCGCAATCTCTTGGTGTTTCCGTGATTGACGAAGCGGAACTTTTGCGCATGCTGGAAGCATAAAACGCTTTGATATTTGCACTTTTATGCAAAAAAAGAGCGCCAAAAGCCTTTGTTATTCACCATTCGTTCATATATCTGTGCTATCCTTAAAACAGTTTTGTAACTAACCCTTTTCAATATAATATCAGCAACTTTTGCTGAGGAAAGTGCATATGAATAAAATCAGTTTATTTTTAAAGGGCATAGTCATTGGCTTTGCCAGCCTTGGGGTACCCGGTCTTAGTGCCAGTACCATTGCCATTGTGCTGTTCGTATATTACGACATGATCTATGCGATCAGCCATATTTTCAGCCAACCGAAGAAAAGCATCAGCTTTCTTGCTGTTTTGCTTGCCGGCTATGGCATCGGCTGTCTTGGCGGAGCTTGGGCGGTAAATACCCTTTATATGAATTATCCCATTCCCGTTATTGCGGCGGTGCTCGGATTCCTGATTGGCAGCGTGCCCCGTATGGCGGCTGACAGCAAAGAGGATTTCAAGCGTTGGCCAAACTGGGTGGTTATGGTAACGGTAGCTTCGATCTTCCTGATCTACGCTATGGTCATTACCGACGGACATGCCGTTTCCTTTGAAAAGGTTCGCTTCCCGCTTGATTTCATTTTAATGGCGATCGTAGGTGCTGTAACCTCGATGACGCTGGTGATTCCGGGCGTGGATTTCGCGGTAACCCTGATGGCGCTTGGTTACTACTATGCCTTTATCGACCTTGTGGGCAACTTTGCGGCACTCAACCTCACACGTCTGTTGCTTCTTGCCTTTTACCTGGTGGGCTACGGCTTTGGCTCTGTGGCGCTCTCAAAGGGTCTTCGTTATCTCATCAAACGCTATCCCCGTCAGCTACACTGCGTGAATCTTGCCATGGTCACGGTGTCGCCGATCATCGTAATAAAAAAATGTCTGATTGACAATCCCAATGAAAAGACCATGCTGCAAAATATCTCGTGGAAGGCTTGGACCTGGGCATTTATCATGTTTGCGGTAGGTTATTTTGCCTTTACTTGGGTACCGATGCTGCTTCGCTACCTCGGCTTTTTACCCAAGCATACCGAAAAGGTGATTGCTACCGAAAATGCTGCCGCACGCGCAAACGTTCCGCTTGAAGAGGCTCTGCAAGCACAGGAAGCAAACGAAAGCAATGCTAAAATTGAAGTCATTTCCATTCCTGTGGTACACGAAGAAGCACCTGTTACCGAAAATAACGACACCATTTCATAAAAAATAGCCGCAAGCACAAAAACGTGCTTGCGGCTTTTTGTTTTATTTTTTCTCTTTAAGTGCGAGATATTCCTCAAAATAGCGCTTGCCGAGGGTGCGGCAAGACGCGGCGCTGAAATGGATGCCATCAATGCGGCAAGGCAGATCTGCCGCCTTGGCAATACGGCAGCTCGGAAGCTCGTTTGCAAGCTCACGAAGCAGTTGATTCATTAAGGGTACGCCGCGTGCGATCTTCTCCCAACGCGGCCCCATGTGCTCTGACAATTCACCAATGATAATGGGCAGCTCCTCGCCAAGCTCACGGCGAAACGCGGTCATGGTACTGAGAAATGCCGCACGGTAGGCTTCCTTATCAAAATGGCTGCAATCGTTTTCTCCTTGGTGCCAGATAATGCCACCAAGTGTAGAAGAACGCATGGCAAGCCTTGCCATAAACACGGCATGGTCAAAGAGCACCCCTCCCGGCTGCCATTTGGCAATACCGGAGCCACCGTATGCACAAGGGACAAGCCCTATATGCTCACCCGTATAGCTCGCGAGTGCATCGGCAAAGCTTGCGGCAAGAGAAACACCGGGCAAAAACTCGGCATGGCTGCCACGGTCCACGTTTACAGGCTCGCTCATCGGCTGCCACACACCCATGCGAAGCACGTGACAGAGCCCGTTTTGAATAGGCTCGACCTCATCTATATCGCCTCTGCCCGCCATGTTGGATTGTCCAACCATCAAAAACGAGATAACGCTTTTGACCGCCTTGATCTCTTCTATATTACTCATAAGCCGTATTTTTCCTCAACAGCGACAATTGTCGCCATGGTTTCATCATTGATATCAATGTACCCGTCAGCAAGGCATCTAGCCATCTTTTCCTGCTCGATCTCACCGGGATAATAGATCTTTTCAACACCCTCTGCCTTTTTTGCCGCCTTGATCTCGTCGATCATCTTCTCCACACGGTCATTGTAGCACTTAGGATCACCCAGCTTTGCAAGATCGATTGCCATAAACATATGCCCAACGTTACCGCCCGTTTGTGGGTTTTGGTTCCATGCGTGCACATCGCCTGTCATAGCGGCACCCGACAGCGTACCCGCAAACACCTCTACCATCATAGCAAGTCCGTAGCCCTTATAGCCACCAAAAGGCAGAAGCGTACCGCCCTTCATATACTCAGAAGCATCGGTGGTAGGATTACCGTTTTTATCGATGATCCAGCCAAGCGGCACGGGCTTGCCTTCCTTTTCAAGGCGAATGACCTTTTGGTCTGAGGTGTTACTCATTGCCACGTCGTATACGATCTTACCGTATTTGCCTGCAGGAAACGCATAGGAAAAGGGGTTGTTGCCAATGGTCTTTTCAGCAGCGCCCGTAGCCGCCACCAGAATATCACCGTTGCTTATTGCAACACCTGCCATATTGGCATCAGCGCACATAGAGGTGTAGTAGCCGGCTGCACCGAAATGATGACTGCCACGCACATTTACAACGCCAATGCCTGTTGCCCTTGCCTTTTCAATGGCAAGCTGCATTGCCTTATAGGAAATGAGAATACCAAGATTATCGTTGCCGTTTACGGCTGCCCAAGAGGGGCTGTCAAAATCAACGGTGATTTTACCGTCCTTTTTGATGCCGCCGCTTTCCATGCAGGAAATATAGCGCGGCAGGCGCAGGAAGCCGTGCGTAAACACGCCACGCATTTCGGTTTCCAAAAGAACATTGGTAATAATTTCGGCGTCACTCTCTAAAAGCCCCGCGCGCTCAAACAAACGCTTTGCGCGTGCCTTGATCTCACTGATTGCAATTTTCATGATCCTTCTCCTAACTTGTAATAGCATTTATATTTGCATTTAAATAGTAACACAAGTTAAGAGTATTATCTACACCTATATTGTGCAAAGCACATTTCTTTTCTACATATTTTGCCTTCGTGCTCAAAGCAAAACGCCCGCGCAGTGCGCGGGCGTTTTTTCTTCATTACTTATACTTGCGCTTGCGTGCAGCTTCAGACTTCTTCTTACGCTTTACGCTGGGCTTTTCGTAATGCTCTCTCTTGCGAAGTTCGGCAAGAACACCGGAACGTGCGCATTGACGCTTAAAGCGACGCAGAGCACTGTCAAGGGACTCGCCCTCCTTCAGTTTCACTTCTGCCATTTTCTATATCCCTCCCCTCGCGGTTGCAAAACAACAATCTTTTACTATTATACACAGTTTTTTACACTATGTCAATAGCATTTGTAATTTTTGTGCAGAAATTTTATCTGACTACAAAATTGACAATTTTATCGGGCACAACGATCTCCTTTACGACCGTCTTTCCCTCAATGGCGGCAGCTACACGCTCGTCTGCTTTGGCAATCTCGAGCGCGGTTTCCTTATCGGCACCCTTGGGCATCGTAATAACGCCCTTGAGCTTACCGCACACCTGCACAGCAACCTCTACGGTTGAAAGCTCAGTCTTTGCCTCGTCATATTCGGGCCATGCGGCAAGCGAGCAGAAGCCCTCACCGCCAATGCTCTCCCAAACCTCCTCACACAGGTGAGGTGCGAAGGGCGAAAGCAGGCGAACAAGCGTGCCAAGCTCGGTAACGGTAAGATGACCCACCGCATCGATCTCATTTAAGAGCGTCATCATTGCGGCGATCGCGGTATTAAACTTCATTTCCTCAATATCGGAGGAAACCTTTTTGATGGTACGGTGGAACGGAGTTTCCAGTTCCTTGGTCACACCCGTGCCCTCGGCGCGCTCAGCAAGCTGTGCTACGCGGTCAAGGAAGCGCTTACAGCCGCGCATGCTGCTCTCAGACCAGGGTGCGGCAGAGCCGTAGTCGCCCATGAAGAGGATATATACGCGAAGGGTATCCGCACCATAGGTATCGACCACATCGTTGGGGTCTACCACATTACCGCGCGACTTCGACATCTTCTGCCCATCAGGGCCGAGGATAAGCCCCTGTGCCGTACGCTTTGCGTAGGGCTCCGCCGTGGGTAAACGCCAATATCATAAAGGAATTTGTGCCAGAAACGGCTGTAAATAAGGTGGCGCGTTACGTGCTCCATACCGCCGTTATACCAATCAACAGGCAGCCAATATTTCAGTTTGTCGTAATCGGCAAGGCAATCGGCATTCAGCGGATCGATATAGCGCAGGAAATACCAGGACGAGCCTGCCCACTGGGGCATGGTATCGGTTTCACGCTTTGCATCTGCGCCGCACTTGGGGCACTTGCAATTTACAAAGCTCTCAATCTTGGCCAAGGGAGATTCACCACCCTCTCCGGGTGCAAAGTTTTCAACTGCGGGCAAACGAAGCGGCAGCTCCTCATAGGGCACCGCCACCATGCCGCATTTTTCACAGTGCACGATCGGGATAGGCTCGCCCCAATAACGCTGACGGTTGAAAGCCCAATCCTTCATCTTATACTGTACGCCTGCTTCGCCAACGTCAAGCTCCTCAAGCTTTTTGATCATGGCGGCAATCGAGGTCTTCTTATCGGTAAGGCCGTTGAGGAAATCGGAGTTGACCATTTCGCCGTCACCCGTGTACGCCTCGTTTGTCACATCGCCGCCCTTGATGACCTCAACAATATCAATACCAAACTTCTTTGCAAAGGCAAAGTCACGGTCGTCGTGCGCAGGCACTGCCATAATAGCGCCTGTGCCGTAGCCCATCATAACGTAGTCGGAAATATAGATCGGGATCTCCTTGCCCGTAATCGGATGTACGGCACAAAGCCCCTCGATCTTAACACCCGTTTTATCCTTGTTCATCTGGGTGCGCTCAAACTCGGTCTTTTTCGCGCAAGCCTCGCGATACGCATCAAGCGCCGCCGCGTTTTGAATACGGTCGCGGTAACGGTCAAGCACAGGATGCTCGGGCGCCATAACCATAAAGGTAACGCCAAAGAGCGTGTCGGGGCGGGTGGTGTAAATGCGCAGCTTCTCATCGGTGCCACTGAGCGAGAAGTTTACAAAAGCACCCGTGGATTTACCGATCCAGTTGACCTGCTGCATCTTGACGTTTGGCAGATAATCCACTTCATCAAGGCCCTGCAACAACTTATCGGCATATGCCGTGATGCGCAAATACCAAACGTCCTTGGATTTCTGCACGATGTCGCTGTGGCAGATATCACACTTGCCGCCCTGCGAATCCTCGTTAGAGAGCACCACCTTGCACGAGGGGCAATAGTTTACCAGCGCCGTGTCGCGGAAGACAAGACCGTTTTCAAACATCTTAAGGAAAATCCACTGCGTCCAACGGTAGTACCCTTCCTCGGTGGTATCGACAACGCGCTCCCAATCAAAGGAGAAGCCCACGCGGCGCAGCTGCTGCGTGAATTTTGCAATATTGTTATCAGTCACCTGACGGGGGTGAATGCCCGTTTTAATGGCATAGTTTTCGGTAGGCAAGCCGTAGGCATCAAAACCGATGGGGAACAATACATTGTAGCCCTCCATGCGGCGCTTGCGGCTCACAACCTCAAGCCCCGAATATGCCTTAATGTGACCCACGTGCATGCCTGCACCGCTGGGATAGGGGAACTCCACAAGCCCATAAAACTTCTTGCGGGTATCATGATCCTTGGCATGGAAAACGCCTGCTTTGTCCCATTTCTCCTGCCATTTCTTTTCAATGGCGGCAAAATCGTATCTCATAGTTACTCCTCAGTTGTTTCTTTGTATAATTTATCAAGATTGAAAAACTCACGTGATTCGCGATCAAAAATATGCACCATAACGATGCCGTAATCCACGATCTGCCAAGAACGTGTACCAACGCCGTCGGCATGCAAGGGGTGCACGTCACGCAGCGAAAGCTTATATTCAAGCTCATCGGCGAGAGCCTTTACGTGAGGGCCCGAAGTACCCGTGGCAAGCACCAGATAATCGGTAATATCACTGCGCCCCTCGACCGACAAGACCGAAACGTTAGCGCCCTTTTTGCTCTCCAAAATATCGCGGCATGCCAAGGCGAGCTCCTTTGCGGTAGCATCCGCGAGGGACGGTAGCTTTACTTCCTGTTCCATCATTTCTTCGTTCATATTACATTCCTTTCAAAAGGCTTAGTTTCTTTGTGATATCCTCACGCGCAGCAAGCGTATCAAGGCAAACACAGGCGCCCTTCACCTCAAGATTTGATACCGTGAGGGAAAGTGCCGCATGCATCACCGACCATAGGTGCTGCTCGCGCGCCGCCATATCCATGCCTTCGGGCTTAGCGTCAAAAAACATCTTGCGCAGGCGCACGCAATCGCCAAACCTTCTGCCCTCTTCGATATAATCCGCCAGATACAGCAATGCCTCTGGCACGGTCATAGCGCCATGACCCGTGGTATGCCAGCGCACCGCAGACAGCAACGTTGCATCGAAAAAATCGGGATACTCAGAAGGGATCAAAAGCGCCGCCGTAATGGCATGAAGGATCTTGGGAGAGGATGCCTCGTCGGGGCGAAGTGAAATGCCGCGCGCCGCGATCAATTCCCTTTGCCACTCCTCATTTCGTTCCTTTGTGACATCGTGCAAAATGGCGGCTGCACGCAGCAGGCTCACCTCTTTGGGCACGTAAAGCGCCGCAAGGCGCGCTGCCATCTCCTCTACTCCTTTGGTGTGTGCAAAGCGATAGGGGGACATTGCCTGCTCCACCCTTGCGCGCAAGCGCGAAAGGTGCTCTTCATCAAAATGTTTACACATAAAGACCGTTTTCCTTAATATAGTGTGCAACGGCGGCGGGCACCGCATCCTCAATGCTCTCTCCCGCCCTTACGCGGTCACGCACCTCGGTGGAGGAAACATCCACAAACTCCATCGGCACGCGGCGCACGATCTTGCCGTACTTTGCCAGATACTCTTTATTTTTTGCAACGATACGTCCCTCAATGATCGGATCGTTTTCCCTTCTCATATAAATGGGATAGCATAGCCTGAAGATCTCCTCAGGCTCGCGCCACCGATCAAGTGTGAGCATCATATCGGTGCCCATGAGCAAAAACAGACGCCTGTCCTCGCCCGCAAGGGCACGCAATGTATCAACGGTATAGCTGGGCCCCTTTCGCATAATCTCTATATCACTGACAAATACGCGCTCCATATCGCCAAACGCCAGCTCGCACATCTTCAGTCGATGCCGCGGATCATCGTTGGCATCGAGCTGCTTGTGCGGCGGCACGGCGGCAGGAATGATATACAAAAGATCAAGCTCCATTTGACGGAAAAACTCCTCTGCCGCCTTCACATGTCCGTTGTGCACAGGCGCAAAGGTGCCGCCGTAAATGCCGATGCGCATGATACCGTTTATCATAGCTCTATCTTCTTTTTGGTCTTGGATTCGCGGTAAAGCACACACTTGGTGCCAATGACACAAACCACCTCGGCGCCTGTTTTTTCCGCCAGCTCCTCGGCAGCACCGCGCACACCGAGATCGCAATTTTCAAGCACGCGAAGCTTGATAAGCTCGCGCGCCTCAAGGGCATCACCAACCGTGGCAACAAGCGTTTCGGTAATGCCGCTTTTGCCGATCTGCATAATGGTATCCATGGTCGATGCCATAGAGCGCAGCATCGCGCGTTGTTTACTTGTAAGCATAACTCAATTCTCCTTTATATGTGCGGCAAAAAGCTTTGCAAAGGCGCGCACGGCCTCACCCCTGTGGCTGATGCCGTTCTTTTCCTCACGGTCAAGCTCGGCAAAGGTTTTACCCAGTGGGGCGTAATAAAACAGGGGGTCATAGCCAAAGCCGCCCTCACCACGGGGGGCGTTTAAAATTTCACCCGCAACGCGCCCCTCGGCAACAATAGGCGCACTGCCGTCAGGGAAGGCACAGGCAAAAACCGCAACAAACGCGGCAGAACGATCGCTCTTCCCCTCTAGGTTTTGGAGCAAAAGCGCGTTGTTTGCGGCATCATCGCCATGCGCGCCCGCATAGCGCGCGGAAAACACGCCCGGCGCGCCGTCAAGTGCCTCCACGCAAAGCCCCGAATCATCGGCGAGCGTGATATATCCTTTTGCCGCAACGGCATTTGCCTTAAGAAGTGCATTCTCGGCAAACGTAGTGCCGTTTTCCTCAACATCCTCGGCAAAACCGATATCATCAAGGGATTTTAAAACAATGCTGTCACCAAGTTCCTCGCACAGCAAGCGCTCAAGCTCTCTGATCTTGCCGCGATTGCGGCTGGCAAGCACGACCTCGTATTTTTTCATCATTCAAACAATGCGGCAACAAATTCCTCCGCATCAAACTCCTGCATGTCATTGATCTTCTCTCCAACACCGATAAACTTAACGGGAAGCCCCAGTTCATGGCGAATGGAAAGCACGATACCGCCCTTGGCTGTACCGTCAAGCTTGTTGAGGATAAGCCCCGTGATCTCTGCCGCCTTGCCAAATTCCTTTGCCTGTGAAATGGCATTTTGCCCCGTGGTTGCATCAAGCACCAACAAATTCTCACGCGTTGCATCCGGCAACTCGCGCGAAATGACACGGTTGATCTTAGCAAGCTCATCCATCAGGTTCTTTTTGTTGTGCAAGCGTCCTGCCGTATCAACGATCAAAACGTCTGCACCCTTCTTTTTGGTATATTGAATGGCATCGTATACCACCGCTGCGGGGTCGGACCCCTCATGCTGCTTCACGATATCCACGCCCGCACGGTCGCACCAAACCGACAGTTGATCGATGGCGGCGGCGCGGAAGGTATCCGCCGCTGCCACCACAACACTTTTTTTCGCCTCTTTAAGGCGATTGGAGATCTTACCGATCGAGGTGGTCTTTCCCGCACCGTTCACGCCAATGATCAGCACAACGGTTGGTGCGGTGTCAAGCTTTAAGGGCTCGCCCTGTCCGATCATATCGGCAAGGATCACGCGAAGGGATGCCTTGATATCCTCAGGCTCCTTCAGGCGCCCCTGTTTGATCTCCTCGCGCAGGCGGTCCAAAATCTCCTCGGTTGCCGAAACACCCACATCTGCCGTGATCAACAGCTCCTCAAGCTCCTCAAGCAGCTCCTCATCCACGCGCACAAAGTGCTTGAGCATGGCATCGATCCTGCCAAAAAGCGCATTCTTTGTTTTGGCAAGACCTTCTTTTAATTTAACTAAAAATCCCATTCCACTCATCTCCCTCTTGCTTGCCCGAAATGGAGTTAACGTCAAGCGCAAGCACCTTGGAAATACCGCGCTCGGGCATTGTGACACCGTAAAGACGCTGTGCCGCCTCCATGGTGCCGCGACGGTGTGTGATCAGTATAAATTGCGTATCCAGCGAATAACGCTTGATGTATGCCGCAAAGCGTGCTACGTTTACCTCGTCAAGTGCCGCCTCGATCTCATCAAGAATAAAGAAGGGCGTGGGGTTTACCTGCAAAATGGCAAAGAACAAAGCAATGGCAACAAAGGATTGCTCACCACCCGAAAGCATGGTAAGATTTTTGATGATCTTACCGGGAGGTGCCGCCTTGATCTCAATGCCCGAGGTAAGTACATCCGTGGGGTCAGAGAGCGAAATTTCAGCACTGCCGCCACCAAACAGCTCAGAGAAGGTTCGGTTAAAGTTTTCGTTGATCTGATTAAAGGTGGCAACAAAGGAGGTCTTCATTTCGCCTTCGAGATCCGCAATGATCTTCAACAGATCGTCACGTGCGGCGGTCATATCGTCGATCTGCGCCTTCATGGTGTCGTAGCGCTCCTTGATCTCCTTGTACTTGTTGACAGCATCAAGGTCAACATTACCAATGGCACGAAGGCGATTGCGGCAGCTGACCTGCAATTCAACCGCAGCTGCACGGTCAGCGGCAGTAAGCGCGGGGAAGCCAAGTGCCAACGCATCGTTTCGCGTCATCTCATAGTCTTCCCAGAATTTTGCCGCGATCTTATCCTGCTCCTCACGCAGAGAATTCAACTTATTTTCATTTTTCGTATGCGCTTGGAAGATCGTTTGCTGCTCTGCCATCTTATCACGCAGCTTTTCGCTGACAACGGCACGCTTTCTCTCAATATCCATGTTGCCTGTTGTCAGCCTCTGGCGGCGCTCGCTCAGCTCAGCAAGCACACGCTCGCCCTCTGCAAAGGTATTGCGGTTTGCCTGCTGACGCAGTACTTCGCTTCGGATGCTCTCCTCAAACTCGGCAATACGGGCATGCTCAGCCTCAATCTCGGCACGAACGGCATTTGCGCGCGCGTCGGAATCTGCAATGTAAAGTTCAACCGTTTCAATATCCTTGCGCACGGCGCTGATCTTAATGTAAAGCTCGGTCATTTCCTGCTCTACCGCGCTCTTATGATCCAACAGTCCGTTGCGCTCCACATCCTTTTCGGCGCGGAGTGCGCTGATCTCCTCGATCTGGCGGCGCAGTGCCTTTTCCTCCTCGGCAAGGCGGACAAGCTCATCGTCATAGCCTGCACGCTGCAGCGTAAGTGCTTCAAAATCAGCATGTAGCTTTTCGATCAACGCCTCGTTTGCATCATACTTGGCGCGCCACTGTGCGGCCTCGCCCGCCTCAGCGCTTTGCAGTGCAAAGAGTAGCGATTGGCGGTTTGCCTCATCGTCACGCTCAAGGGTAAGCGATTTCATCTCATCCTCAAGAGCGCTGCGGTGCTCTGCCAACTCTTTGAGTTTTGCGGTATATACCTTCAGTTTTTCGCCAAGCTCCTCGATCTGACCCGTACGGGAAAGAACGCCCGCCTTTTGCTTCACGGAGCCACCCGTAAAAGAGCCGCCTGCATTGATGACCTGCCCGTCAAGCGTTACGACCTTGACGCGGAACTTGGTCTTTTTCGCCATTTCAGTGGCGCTGTCGAGATCCTCAAACACAACGGTTCTGCCAAGCAATGAGGACACGACATCATAAAATTTATCCTCGCAATTGAGTAGCTCGGATGCAATGCCAACGTAACCGCGGCATTCGGCAGCCTGCTCCATTTCAGCGGTAACACTAAGCCCGCGCATGGAGGAAAGGGGGAAGAAGGTGGCTCTGCCCGCCTCCGCACGCTTCAGCGCGAACATGGCAGCCTTCGCAACGCTCTCATCCTCAACTACAATGTGCTGCAGATTGGCACCAAGCGCCGTTTCCATGGCAACCACATATTTTTTATCCACCGAAATGACCTTGGAAAGCGGCCCGTAGATCTTGCCGCATCTTCTGCCGTTCTTGTCGGTGATCCTGCCGTTTGCATACGCATCCATAACAAAGCGCACGCTGTTGCTATAGCCCTCAAAGTGCTCCTCCATGGCGCGGAATGCCTCCATGCGTTGACGGGCAATATCGGACTGCACCTTGTAATCCGCCTCTTCCTCACCTACCTCATGGAGCTCCTCGGAGAGCTCGCGCACGCGCGCATCCAAGGAAGCGACCTTTGCGCTCGCTTCATCGATCTCTTTCTGATAGCCTGCCGCTGTTTTTTCCTTCTCGGCGCACTGTGCCGCAAGCATCAGGGAGGTCTTACGGTACTCCTCGATCTCAGCGGTCATGGCTTCGTTTTTATCGCTATCGGTGATCTTATTGTTTTCCAGCACCTTTTGGCGCACGGTAATATCTGCCACCTCGGTTTCGCGCTCACTGACATCAGCCAATGCCGTTGCGATCTCCCCTGCCAGCTGCAGCGCCTGATTGGCAAAGCCCTGTGCCTCCTCGGCCTTGGCGGTGTGCGCCGCCTCTAAGGCATTGCGCTGATCTGCCAACACCGCAAGTTCGGCGCGGCGACGATCTCCCTCGGTAGCTTCAAGTTGCAGCGCACGCTCCTTTTCCTGCACGGTGCGCTCTGCTGCTTCTATTTTTTCTCTTGTATTGGCAATTTTTGTCGTAGCGACGCTATACTGATTATCTCGCTCGTAGTTTTCCTTTTCAAGCGCGCGGATCCTTTCAAGCACTTCTTCGGCCGCTGCCGTGTTTGCCTGGCTTTCCTCAAACAAGCGATCGCTTTGTGCATTATAATCGGCAATCGCCTCCTCGGCAAGGCGCAGATCATAGGTGCTGTTACGGAAATTTTCCTCTGCACGCTCGATCTCAACGCGCAAGCGCTCCGAGTCAAAGAGCCACAGCTGTACATCGACCTGCTTTTTGGCTTCATGCAGCTCGATTGCCCTTTTGGCGCGCTCCGCCTCCTTTTCAAGCGGCACGACCTGTGCCTCTACCTCGGTAAAGATATCGGTCACACGTGTCATGTTTTCCTCGGTGGTCTTCAGCTTACGCTCGGTTTCATTCTTGCGGTGGCGGTATTTTGCAATGCCCGAAGCATCCTCAAAAATACTGCGGCGCTCATCGGATTTTCGAGAGATGATCTCCGCGATCTTACCCTGACCGATGATAGAATAGCCGTCACGGCCGATACCCGTGTTCATAAACAGCTCGTAAATATCACGCAATCGGCAGGCGCGGCGATTGATATAGTATTCACTCTCACCCGCACGGTAATAGCGACGGGTAACGGTGACCTCATCACCGGGATAATCCAATTTGTTTTCCTCATCGGTGTTGTCAAAGGTGACAGAAACCTCGGCAAAGCCCATGGGGCGACGGCTGTCCGCACCGCCGAAAATGATGTCTTCCATTTTGGTGCCGCGCAGACTTTTTGAGGAGATCTCACCAAGCACCCAACGCATAGCATCGGAAATGTTAGACTTACCGCTGCCGTTAGGACCCACGATGACCGTGGTGCCACGTTCAAAATTCAATTTTGTTTTGTCGGGAAAGGACTTAAAGCCCTGTAATTCCAGAGATTTGAGATACAAGAGCCACGTCTCCTTTCTACTAAAATATAATATTAATAATTTATTATAACGCATAACGCGCGAATTTGCAAGTGCTTTTTGGGGTCTGCCGGCGTTTTTTTCGCCAAACTCAGCAAAAATTTACCGCCGCAAGCCCAAAAGCTTGCGGCGGTATATAAAAAACCGTTATTTTTGCATAAAATAGCGCTTGAGTGCCTCGCAGGCGGCGCGCTGCTCAGCCTCCTTTTTAGATGTTCCCGTGCCCTTTCCAAACTCATTGGAATTGATAAGCACACGGACCGTAAAGCGCTTGGCATTGTCAGGCCCGGTTTCCCCTATCGTTTCGTACCGAAGTTCCTCACCCGGCCATTGCTGCACATATTGTTGAAGCCGCGTTTTATAATCCTCAAGGGGCAACAGCTCGCTTTGCATTTTGGAAAGTTCTGCCTTAACAAAGGGCAATACAAAGTCCGCCACCAGCGAAAGATCTCCACAATCAAGATACATCGCACCAAGCAACGCCTCAAAGGCATCCTCAAGGAGCTTGGGCTTCTCTCGCCCATCCTTCTCCTCGCCCTTGCCAAGCAAAAGATAGGCACCAAGCTCTATCTTAACGGCGTAGCCTGCCAGCGCGCGCTGACATACCAGATTTTTGCGAAGAACCGTCAGTCGCCCTTCAGGCAGTTCGGGGTATTCGCTGTAAAGATAGCGGCAAACGGTAAGAGATAACACACTGTCACCGAGAAATTCAAGACGCTCGTTTGAGCCGATCCTGCCCGTCTTTTGCTCATTTGCGTATGAGGTGTGTGTGAGTGCGCGCACAAGCAGCGCCTCATCGCCAAAGCGATATCCGATACGCGCTTGAAGTAATGCAATATCCCGTGACACTGTCATGCCCTCTCTTTCTGTTATTTTTACAAAATCTCGCCCCGTTTACACGCATCAAGCACCAGCGAAAGCGCTTCGAGCGAGCGTTCGGAAAGCGCCTCGTTGCGCTTTGCCTTGCCGCCCTTGACCTTATAGGAAAGACGCTCAACGATACCGAAATTCGCGTTCATGGGCAAGAAATCGCCCATGCCGCCGTTTGCCACATACCCTGCCATTGCGCCAAGCATTGTATGACGCGGAAAGGAGAAGGACTCCATGCCGAGCGCGCGGCGTGCGGCGTTGATACCCGCGACAAGCCCTGAGCCTGCAGACTCGATATACCCCTCAACACCTGTCATTTGACCTGCAAAAAAGAGGTCGGGGCGCGCAATCACCGCATAGGTATCATTCAGGAACCCCGGAGATTGCAGATACGTATTGCGATGCATTACGCCATAGCGCAAAAACGTTGCGTTTTCAAGCCCCGGAATAAGCGAGAACACGCGCTTTTGCTCAGGGAACGCGAGGTGCGTCTGAAAGCCCACGAGATTATACATCGTGCCCTCTTTGTTTTCCTTGCGAAGCTGTACTACGGCATAATATTCCTTGCCTACACGGGGGTCGATAAGCCCTACGGGCTTTAGCGGGCCGTAACGAAGCGTGTCGTATCCACGGCGTGCCATGACCTCAACGGGCATGCACCCCTCAAACACCTTCAGCTCTTTTTTATCAAAGTCCTTCAATTCCGCCTCACGCGCATGAGTCAGCTCGTGATAAAACACGTCGTACTGCTCCTTTGTCATAGGGCAGTTGATGTAATCGGCATCACCCTTGTCATAACGGGAGGCAAAAAAGGCAACATCCATATTGATGCTCGAAAACTCCACGATAGGCGCTACGGCATCAAAGAAATGCAGCCCCTCTCCCCCCGTAAGTGCCGCGATATCGGCAGCAAGCGGATCGGTGGTAAGAGGGCCTGTGGCAACGACAGTGATCCCCTCCCCTTCAAGGCTTGTAACCTCTCGCTCCTCTACGGTGATGAGCGGATGCGACCGGATACGGTCTGTAATATACGCTGAAAAAAGATCGCGATCGACCGCAAGTGCCGAGCCTGCGGGCACACGCGTAGCGTCTGCCGCCTCAAGCACAAGCGAGCCCACGCGGCGCATCTCCTCCTTTAAAAGTCCTACGGCATTGGAGAGCGCATTGGATCTAAGAGAATTGGAGCAGCAAAGCTCGGCAAAGCCGTTGCTGTGATGTGCGGGTGTCTTTTTGCTCGGCTTCATTTCAATGAGCGTTACAGGCACGCCGCGCGTGGCGATCTGCCACGCGGCTTCACACCCCGCAAGCCCTGCGCCAAGCACGCGCACACAGGGCGTGCTCATGCCTCGCTCTCCGCGCTATCCTGCGTTTCCTCAACCTCGCAGCGATAGCCGCAGTCCTTGTCATGGCAAACCAAAAGCGCCTTGCCCTTTTTGCGGAAGAGCATCTTGCCGCAATCGGGGCAGGTCTGTGCTACGGGCATATCCCAAGAGGAAAAATCACATTCGGGATAGCGCTCACAACTGTAAAATACCGTTTTATTGCGCCCTGTTTTAATCAGGATCTTAGACTGACACTTGGGACAGGGCACATCAAGCTCCTTGGTCTTTTGCTTTGTAAAGTTGCAGGCAGGATACTGCGAGCATGCGAAAAATGTGCCGTAACGGCCTGTGCGCTGTACCATATCCGCACCGCAGACCTCACACTTGAAATCTGCTACAACGGGAGCCTTTTTCTCTTCCTTTTGCACAGTCTCCTGCGGCTTTTGGGACTCAAGCGGCTTTGTGTTTTTACAGGTGGGATAATTGGGGCAAGCGGCAAATTTACCGTATCTGCCGTTTTTGATCACCATTTTGGCACCGCACTTATCACATATGATATCGGTTTCCTCCACAGGCAAGCGGAACTCGCCCTTGCCGATGGTTTCCTCAGCCTTGGCAAGCTCCCGTGAAAAGCCCTGCCAGAATTTTTCAAGCACGGCTGTCATTTCAGAGCTGCCCGCTTCGATCTCATCAAGCTCGGTTTCCATTTGCGCTGTAAACGCATAGTCAACGATATCCGAGAAGTTCTCCTTCATCAGCTTTGTGGTAACCTCTCCCAAGGGTGTGGGCACAAGCGATTTTCCATCACGTGTTACATAATTACGCGACACGATCGTAGTGATAATGGTATTATACGTGCTGGGACGGCCAATGCCCTTTTCATCCAGGAACTTAATGAGAGACGCCTCGGTATAGCGTGCGGGCGGCTCGGTAAAGTGGCGCTGAGGGGTTACGGTTTGCGCAGAAATGCAAGCACCCTCCTTGAGATCGGGGATGCGCAGATCGCGCTGCTCGCCGTGTGCATCCGCACGGGCATCCTCCTCCTCGCTCTCCTCATAAACCGCCATATATCCGGGGAATGCCACGCTATAACCGCTTGCGCGGAAGATATAGCCCGCTACCTCCAGCTCAAGCGACTGGGTGTTCAGTGTAGCGGATTCCATTTGGCTGGCAACAAAGCGTTCCCAAATGAGCTTATACAAGCGATATTGATCAACGGTAAGATATTTGTGTACCTTTGCGGGGTCAAGCGCAACGTTGGCGGGTCGAATTGCCTCGTGTGCATCCTGTGCACCGGCACGTGCCTTATAGATGCGAGGTGTCTTAGGACAGCATGCCTCACCGTATTTTGCGGCGATCAGCTCGCGCGCCGCGTTTTGTGCTTCAACGGAAACACGCAAGGAGTCGGTACGCATATAGGTAATAAGGCCCTGTACGCCACCGTTCTCGGTGCCAACGTTCACGCCCTCATACAGCTCCTGTGCCACGCGCATGATACGCTGGGATTGGAAGCCGAGCTTACGAGATGCCTCCTGCTGCATCGTAGAGGTGGTAAAGGGGGGCGCGGGCAGCTTTTGACGGGTAGCGCGCTTAACGCTCTTGACGGTAAAATCCTTACCTGCAACAGCATTGACAACAAAGTTGGCGCTCACCTCATCGGGAAGCTTGATCTTGCCATCCACATTGCCGTAAAAACGAACGGTAAAGCTTTTATCGCCCGTGCCCAGCGCTGCGTCAATGGTCCAATACTCCTCGGGCTTAAACGCGCGGATCTCCTCCTCGCGGTCAACAATGATGCGAGAAGCCACCGACTGCACACGACCTGCCGAAAGGCCGTTTTTTACAGATTTCCAAAGATAGGGTGAAAGCTTATATCCTACAACACGGTCCCAGATACGGCGGGTCTGCTGTGCATTGACAAGGTTCATATCGATTGCGCGGGGCGCCTTGATCGAGGCACGCACCACATCGGGTGTGATCTCGTTAAAGGTCACACGAAGCGTCTTTGCGGGATCGAGCCCAAGTGCCGCGGCAAGATGCCAGGCAATTGCCTCTCCCTCGCGGTCAGGGTCAGGCGCGAGAAATACTTTCTTTGCGTTTTTTGCCTCGCGGCGGATCTCCTTAATGAGATCTCCCTTGCCGCGAATGTTGATATAATGAGCCTCAAAGCCGTTTTCGATATCCACACTGAGCGAGCTCTTGGGAAGATCGCGCACGTGCCCCTTAGAGGCGATTACCTTATAATTTGATCCAAGATACTTTTTGATTGCAGTCGCTTTAGAGGGCGACTCCACGATCACGAGATTTGCCATGTATAGTTCCTTTCAAATAAATTACGTTCAAGCATCAAAGGGCTTCTTTTGATATGTTCCACCCGGCATCGAGGAAACGAGGCCAAGTATTTCAAACAACGTCATTGCCGCAACCGCATCCTTTGCAGGCACACCCAAGCCAACCAAAAAGTCGATGGTAAAGGCGACATCCGGCAAATTATCATAGATAATGCGCTGTGCGGCAGTGAGTGAAGCAAGTGTTTCGGGGGTGGGCAATGCCTCGCGCACGGTGTGCGCTTCCCTCTCATCCTGCTTTTCTGCTCTTACCCTTTTTTTGTCGGTCGTTCTGCGCGGCAGGTCTTTCCTTGTGGGCACCTCCCAATCGCTTGCCATGTGCAAGCCGTGTGCACGCAGTTTTTCGGGCGTAACACCCGTATACTGCATCACATCATCAGGGGCTCTCAGCATCGCAGTATCGCGATACAAAAAGCGAAAATGCGAGAGGATATCCTCAGCCGAAAGTGCAATATTGGCACCCGCGCGCAGCAGCAGATTGCAACCTGTAGAGCGTGCGCAGTCGACATCACCCGGTACGGCAAACAGAGATTTACCCTGCAAAAGCGCGTACCGTGCGGTGATCAGCGCGCCGCTTATCTCATCGCCCTCCACAACCACCACCGCCTCCGAAAGCGCGCTGATGATACGGTTTCGTATGGGGAAATTCCAAGAGTTGGGCGGTGTACCGGGTGCATATTCGGTTACAACAGCACCAAATTCCGCGACCTCTGAGAAAAGGCGCGTATGATGCTTTGGATATACGCGATCGATCCCGCATCCAAGCACCGCTATCGTAGGGGCACCGGCATCAATCGCCGCCGCTGCGGCAACACCGTCAATACCATCGGCAAGGCCGCTGACTACAACCGCACCCGCAGCTGCAAGCTCAAAGGATAGTTTATACGCCACGCGCTCTCCGTATGCATCGGTATCACGTGTGCCAACCACACCGACAAACGGACGCTTGCCCATCTGTGGCATATTGCCAAGGCAATAGAGCACGGCAGGCGGCTCGGCTATGGCAAAAAGGACGGCGGGATACGCCGGCATATCGGGCGTGAGCACCGTAACACCCATGCGGTCGCAATACGCGAGGATCCGCCCCACTTCCCCCTCATGCTTCTCAAATTTCAATGCGGCAAGTGCGCCCTTGCCAAGATCGGGCAAGACCGACAGCAGTTCATCCTGCTCAGCCGCAAAGATACGCTCGGGCGTGCCAAAGTGATGCAACAGTGGCTTTAAACGCGCGCTGCGTGGCCCGAGGGCAAGCGATAACGCGACCCACGCCGCGCATCGTTGTGTTTTACTCATATTAAGTTCCTCTGTAAAGCTCCCATAAAAGAACCGAAGCGGCAACACCGGCATTGAGCGATTCCACGCCCGGCTCCATTGGAATATAGATCCTGTCTGTCGCGGCTTCGATCACCGCGTGGCTAAGCCCATGCCCTTCATTTCCAACCACAACGGCATCCCCCGGGCAAAGTGCTGCTTGCCCAAGCCTTACCGCCCGCGCACCAAGGGTGGCGGCAAACACGCGTGTGTGCGTTGCAAAGTGGCGCACCGCATCCACAAAATCCTCTGTAACAAAGATAT
Source organism: Clostridia bacterium (assembly GCA_017502975.1). GTDB lineage: Bacteria > Bacillota > Clostridia > Oscillospirales > CAG-272 > Firm-07. The sequence goes on from JAFVTV010000042.1 coordinate 29,214, forward strand.
GCTGATGAAAGAGCGTTCCCATTGCCGCGCGCAAAACGCGCGGGTTGTAGATATCGGCACAGTCGGCGGAAAGCACCAGGGCATCCACGCCAAACGCGCGTGCGGCGCGCACAATGGTGCCAAGATTGCCGGGGTCGCGCACGCTTTCAAGAAAAAGAACACGTGCAGACGGCGAAAATTTTTGCTCGCGCCATTTATCTATTGTAATGATTTTATGGATTTTGTCAAGACGTTTTGACAGACACATTACCCCTTCGGGTGATTTTTCCTCGGAAATGCGGTCAAAAAGGCTGTCGGGCAATATCACGCTGCGACACCCTTCAGGGAGCGCAAGCGCACCCGCCGCATCCACAATAGCGTCTACCGCACTCTCGCGCAGCAGCACTGCCACAAGAGGCAGATGATGCAGGAGCGCCTCCAAAAAAAGCTTTTTGCCGTCAAAGCGAAAAAGCCCCTGTGCCTCACGGTACTTTCGCTCGGCAAGCTTTGCGGTCAGCATGACAAGCGGATTTTGTCTGGATGTAATGAGTTCCTGCGGTTTTTGCATACCGTTTCCCTCCTTTTTGTCAAAATTAAACTAAAAAAGCACGCATCTTGGGGGCAGGTCAGCGCACCCCAAAAACAGAGAAAAACCCGGCGCGTAACCGGGTTTTTAACTCAAAGTGCTGCCTTAGCCTGTGCTACGAGAGCAGCAAAAGCCTGCTTGTCGGAAACAGCGAGGTCTGCGAGCATCTTGCGGTTGAGGTCAACGCCAGCCTTCTTCAGACCATGCATCATAGTAGAATAGTTCATACCGTTTACCTTTGCCTCAGCAGAGATACGGGTGATCCAAAGGCTACGGAAATC
>JAFVTV010000043.1 GCA_017502975.1 Clostridia bacterium
CGCGACCTCGATGGCGTGGCGGATGGCTCTTTCCACGCGGCTGGTAGTGGTTTGATATTTTTTCGCTACAGAAGGGTAGAGCACCTTGGTCACAGAGTTGATGATATCACTGTCTTGAATGGTTAAAAGGATGGCGGTGCGCAGGTACTGATAGCCCTTGATGTGCGCGGGCACGCCGATTTGATGTATGATCTTGGTTACCTGTGTTTCAATATCGGGAATGGCATCGGCGCCTTTTGCGGGAGCGCCCTTTACAGCCGTGCCCCTCGCCTCCAACAGGCGGCGCAAATGCTCGCAAAGGCTTTTTGCGTCAAAGGGCTTCATCAGGCAAAGATCGGCTCCGGAAGCTACCGCTTCGGCAATCATGGTTTGCCCCGCCACGGGAGAAACCACCAAAAAGGCAGGTGGATTTGCATCGGCAGTGCTTGCTTTGTAGCTGCGCAGTACACCTATGCCGTCAAGGCGGGTGAGCATCATGTCGATGAGTGCCGCATCGTAATGATTGCGTGTCAGCTTTGTGAGTGCTTCCTCGCCATTTGTCGCTTCATCGATAAAGCGCCATCCTGCACGCCCCAGCGCCTCGCGCATAATTTGTCGTTCTTGTGCGCTTTCATCGGCAATGAGTATCTTTGTGTTGTATTCCATTGTTGAAAACCTCCGAATTCAAGTATTTTTTGTGCATCCATATATTACCATATTTTACCATTTTATACAAGTGCTTCAGATGGAAAATATATCCCAAACTTTCAACCTGACCTTTGGTAGATATTACTAGTTTCTTCCAAAAGTCGATTGGCTTTGATAAAAACCATCACCATTCGCAAAAAGAAAAAAATAGCGGGGAGCGACCTCAATTTGAGATCGCTCCCCGCTACACTGCGCGAGAGTCGAAACAATAAGTATTTCGCTGTATTTTCATGTCGCTTTTTCGCCCTTGAGATAGGCGATCTCAGCAGCAGTCAGATGTCGATATTTGCCGTCTTGCAGATTGCCGAGGCGGATCTCGCCGATGGCTACGCGTGACAGTCGCAGGATCTTTAGTCCAACCTCCTCGCACATGCGACGGATCTGGCGATTTCGGCCCTCATAAAGCGAGAAGCAGAGCTTTGTTTCGTTGCCATGATGCGCAAGTATTTCAACCTGCACGGGCAGGGTGCGGTAGCCGTCAAGCAGGAAGGGGGCACAAAGCCGTGCAAGGGTGTCTTTATCTACATCTCCCTTTACCGTTACGTGGTAATGCTTGGGGATCTCATGGCGGGGGTGTGTTAAACGGTTGGTCAGCTCGCCGTCATCGGTCATCAAAAGCAGGCCGTCAGAATCCATATCAAGTCGCCCTACGGGGTAGAGCCGCACACCAACATCCGCTACCAACTCGGCAACCGTTTTTCTGCCCTTTTCATCAGAAAGGGTGGTTACAAATCCACGCGGCTTATTTAATAAAATGTAATGGTGGTGGGTAGCGGTAGGACGGATCTTTTTGCCGCGCCAAATAACCACGTCAATTTCGGGATCGATCTGCTGTCCTACGGTGGCGGTCGCGCCGTTGACCGTCACGCGCCCACAGCGGATCTCCTCCTCCGCCGCTCGGCGGGAAAGCACGCCGCAATCGGTAAAATATTTTTGCAATCGCAGGGTCTTATTCTCCATGCGGCACTCCTTTATTTGATAAAAATATCCTGTATCTTTTGAAAAAACGTGCGGTGCAGCTTTGATTTTTCCACTCCGTTTGCTGTTTTGAGTGAAACGGTGCCGATCACCTTGCCATCCATGCGGTAGACCAGCCTTCCTACCTCCTTGCCTGCCGCAAAGCCCGCAAACAAAAAGCGCGGCGCCTCCAGTGTACAGGCGATCTCTGCGTGTGCACGCGGTAGGGTAAGGGAAAGGCTGCCGTCGGGGGTAAGTGCTACTTCTGTGGCAACACCGCCCACAACGGGCAGCGTGATTGCCTCGGGCATGGGGCAAAAGCCCTCATACTCCGCAAAGCCCCAATCAAGCATGGCGGTATGATCCTGCCAATCATTGGGGGCATCTAAGGTTACGGCAATCAGGGTGAGGTCGTTGTTTTTGGCGGCACTCACAAGGCATCTGCCGCTTTTTTTGGTAAAGCCTGTTTTTACGCCGATCGCACCCTCATAGGTGCGTAGCAAACGGTTATGATTGAGAAACAGGCGTGTCGCATCGGTGCCGCTTTGCGGCACCGAGTAGCGCTTTGTTGCCACGATCTTTGCAAAGACCTCGTTTTCAAGTGCCGCGGCGGTAATGAGCGCCAACTCACGCGCGGTGGTATAATGCGCTTCATCGTAAAGCCCGTGCGGATTGGTAAAATGCGTGCTTGTGAGGTGCAGGGCTGCCGCTTTTTCGTTCATAAGATCGGCAAAAGCCGCAACGCTGCCAGCCGTGTGGATCGCCAGCGCAACGGCGGCATCGTTTGCGGAATTTAAGAGCAGCGCATACAATAGCGTTTCTACGGTGATCTCCTCGTTTTCAAAAAGATAGATCGAGGAGCCCTCCACGCCAACTGCCTCACGCGGTACTTTTATCGTATCAGCAAGATCACAGTGCGTTAAAACCACCAAGGCGGTCATGATCTTGGTCGTGCTTGCCATTGGGCGACGCTCGTCGGCATTCTTCGACAGTAAAAAGCAGTCGCTTACAGGGTCAAAGAGCGCGGCACACGCTGCCGAAACCGTGGGTGCGGCAGTGGTAGGTGGGGGTAACGTTACCGCGACCTCTCGCTCATTTGTGCCAAAAGCGGGCAGGGTAGCAAGCAGTAGAAACAGCAGTGCAAGAAGCAGCACCGAAAAACGTAAAAAACGGGGCATGGCGCACCTCCTTATCGTTCTACTTGACTATATGGAGCTGCGCTTTTTAATATGCCGATTTATTCTGCCTTTTCGGTTGCTTCGGTTGCTTCGGCTACCTTTTCTGCGGCATCTTTTGCCACCTTATCAACCGCCTCATCGTTTTCCTTTTTGTTCTTCTTTTTGGGAAAGATTGCCTTTACGCGCGCAATGATATCGGGGGTTCTTTCAATAATGCCCGCGATCTTTTCAATGGTGTCGCTCTCGCCGTTGGTAGAAAGAGGGAGCACCTCTACATTACCCGTGGCATCTACTGCGAGAAAGCAAACGGGCTGTACCGAAAGACCCGTGCCGCCGCCACCTGCAAACAGCACCTTTGCCGTTGCGTCCTTTTTAGAGGTAGTGTCAGTGCCGCCCGAGGCATAGCCGACCGAGATCTTGGAAACGGGAATGATCGTGGTGCCCGAGGGCGTTTCAATCGGTGTGCCGACAACGGTGTTGGCATCTACCATCGCGCGGATGCTTTCAAGCGAGGTGCGGATCATTTCCTGCATTTTGTTTTCATTTTGTTCAGCCATTGTAAGGGCTCCTTTCTTGATCTGTCAAGCGGCAGATCCTTATATAGTATCGTTTTTTTCACGTTGTTTATTTTTTGCATCTTTGCGCCGTGCCGCGCGTATCGCATGCTTTTGCTTGACAAAGGCAAGCATGACCGAGAAAAGCAGCGATAGAGCACCGATGCTACGCATAGAAAATACAAGTTTTACGTCAGCGCTTGACTTTTCCCTGAGATAGTCCGCAAAAACGCTGATGTCGTGTGGCTTCGATTTCAAATTCACCGTGCGGTCAAGTGCCGCTAAGAGATAGGCAAGTGAGGCGGATACCGCGCCGTAAAGGATCGCCGTGGTGGCAGCGTCACCCGTTGCAACACGAATGTGCAGCCGTGCGGCGGTAAGGTGCAGATGCTTGCTTGTTTTGCGGATCAATGCCGCCGTCAATGCGCGCACCAGCACAATTTTTTCGTGCAGGGAGAGCGTGTCTGCCTTGTGTGCACCTTTTGTGACGTTGTTCTTTTTTGCTTGCTTGGCGGCTTTTTTTGCGGCACGCTTTGCCTTTTTTTTCGCCTTGCGTGTCGCGCGCCTTTTCCGCTTGCGAATTTTTGCGGGAGTGTATTTTTTTGGATCGCGCCGCTTGCTTCGTTTCGGAAACAGCGTAATGGAAAAGCAGAGGATACGTAGCTTTAGCACCACCGCCTCGCGGCAGACCAAAACAAAGCGCACGCGCAGGGTGAGCAATAGCAGCAAAAAAAGCAGGATCGCCAATAGCACGATCAAGGGAATTGGCATGTGCTCACCTCCTTTAAACCTCGTTTTGTCTTTGTGTTATTCTTCCGCTGCAGTAGCCGTCATGCCGTCGGCACCCGCGGCAGTGCTCTCACCGTTCATTGCCTCCGCAGCAATCGAAAGCTGCTCACCGGGTCTTGCGGCGGGGAGATTGATCTCGGTCTTGGGCAGATCGTCAAGGGTGGTAAGACCAAACACGCGCAAAAACTTATCCGTGGTGCCGTAAAGCACAGGGCGGCCGGGTGCGTCAAGGCGTCCTACCGAAACGATTAATTCCTTGTCAATCAGGGAGTTGACGGCATAGTTGCTGTCAACGCCGCGCACGGCATCGATAAAGGCACGCGTAACAGGCTGATTGTAGGCAACAATGGCAAGCACCTCCATCGAGGAGCCCGAAAGGTTGCCACCGCGGCGAATGGAGAGCGCTTCGCGGATATAGGCACCGTACTGCTCCTTGGTGCAGAATTGACAGGTGTCCTTAAAGCACAAAAGCATAATGCCGTGTGTGTCGTCCGCATATCTTTTGGCAATGCGCTCGGCAAGGCGCTTTACCTCGCGTGTACCAAGACCTGTTACCTCGGCAAGCTTTTGATAGGGCACGGGATACCCTGCGGCAAACACCACTGCCTCAATGCAGCTTTCTAAATTTTTAATCGGTTGCAGCGTTACTTCTGGTTCAGTAGCCATGTTTGTTGTTCTCCTTTATGTAGGGATAGTGGAAAAATCCGCTTTTATGTCAATTTCCTCATCAACGGGGGCATCGGGGTTGAGGAAGAATCGGGTGTTTTCGCCGTGCACCGAGTTTTCATCTCCCTCTACGTCCTCCATGATGATCTTTCGCACCTTCATCAGCTCCAGCACGCCCATAAATGAGGCGATCAGATCAGCTAAGCTGGGGGCATCGACAAGAAGCTCGCGCAGGGTGGCAGTGCCCCTTGTTTCAAGCGTGTCAAGAATGATCACGATCTTGCCCTCAACGGGCACGATCGGCTTGCTTGTCATCGGTACAAACGCGGTCTTTACGCGCTCCATTGAGTCGCGATAGGAATTGATGCGTCGCACTGCCGAGAGCAGATCCTCCACGTTTTGATCGGCAACAAAGCTGCGGTCGGGCGAAATTTCATCGGTATCCTTGACAAAGCGGTTGCTGTAAAAGGCATAAAGCGGATGCATTTTGGGCGCCGCCTCCTTGGCATGCTGGTGGCGCACCAAGATGTCCGACAGGTCAAAGCGCGCAGGCTTTTCTCCTACCTCCTCGTGCGGGATCAGCATTTCGCTTTTCCAAACCATCAACTGACTTGCCATATTGAGAAAGTCGGTTGCAATATCCATGTCCATCTCTCTTGCCTTTGCAAGAAACTCAAGATATTGGTCGCAGATCAGCGAGATCTTGATGTCAAGGATATTCATTTTATTTTTTTCTATCAAGGCAAGCAGAAGATCAAGGGGACCCTCGAAATCTGTTAGCTTGTATGTCATGTTTTCCATGCGGAAACTCCTTTTTGGGATAGTTGTCAACGGTCAGATCAAAAAGCCCGACATACCCACCAAAGCAAACATGCCCTTTAAAATCAGGGATGAGAGCAGATTGATGAGTGAGGAAAGGGGACCGGTCAAAAGCAGGATCATTACCACAAGGGTGATCGTGCGCTCGTGCTGCATGACCTTATAGTAAAGGCGGGGCGGCAAAAATACATAGAAAATACGCGACCCGTCAAGCGGGGGTATGGGCAATAGGTTGAATATTGCCAGCGTAATGTTCATGTAAACACCATAGTAAAGAAAGAGAATGGCGAAATAAACAAGGTTAAATTGCAGCTCGGTTTTTACGGGGAGCGTGGCAAGCCAGCCAAAGCCCACAAAACGGAGCAAAAGCAAGAAAACAAAGGAGAGCAAAAGGTTGGAAAGCGGCCCCGAAAGCCCTACCAGCGCGATATCACGGCGGGGCTTTTTAAAATAGCGCGAGTTCACGGGCACGGGGTTTGCCCAACCAAAGCCTGCCAGCAGCATGCAAAGAAAGCCGATGGGATCAAGGTGCTTTATGGGGTTAAGCGTAAGGCGCCCAAGGCTTTTTGCTGTAGGGTCACCAAGCCGATAGACAATATAGCCGTGCGCTGTTTCATGCAACGACAGGGAAAGAAAGATGATGGGTAACGAGAGCAGCATTCCGATAAGGTAGGACTGCATATCACCGCCACCGAGCATGTAACGAAACATAAAAAACTCCTTTTTGTGAGATTATACGTCGTTTCTCACAAGGTCCTCAAAGCTCTCACGGCGTACCGCAACGCGTGCCACACCGTCACGCACCAAAATAACGGGCGGACGGGGGAGGCGATTGTAATTTGATGCCATGGAGTAGTTGTATGCGCCTGTTGTGAGCACGGCAAGAATATCGCCGCGCGAGGCGCGCTGAATGGGCATATCCTCGCCGATTAAATCCCCCGATTCACAGCATCTGCCCGCTACCGTTGCGCGGTAATCAGCAGGGTCTGCCGCGCGGTTGGCGATCAGCGCCGTGTATTCCGATTGGTAAAGGGCGTAGCGGGGATTGTCGGGCATGCCACCGTCAACCGAAATATAATTTTTAAAGCCGGGAATCTCCTTCACACCGCCAACGGTGTAAAGCGTAATACCTGCTTCCGCCACCAGCGAGCGCCCGGGCTCTAAGATCACGCGCGGCATGGCAACGTCCATTTCCTGCGCCTTGTTTCGTACGATGGCGGCGATCTTTGCAATGGCATCGGCATAATCTACCGTGGCATCGACTTCGGTGTAGCGCGCGGCAAGTCCGCCGCCAAGATTCAGCTCCTCCGTGACAAAGCCCGTTTCGCGCTTTACGTCAGCGATATAGCGCATCATAATGTCCGCGGCATCACGGAAGGGGGAGAGGTCAAAAATTTGAGAGCCCACGTGGCAATGGAAGCCTACAAGGCGCACGTTGCTAAGGGAAAGTGCCAGCTTGGTGATCTCCATCGCTCCACCTGTCACAATGGCGTTGCCAAACTTTGAATCCACGTTGCCCGTTCGAATGGCACGGTGGGTGTGGGGGTCGATGCCGGGGGTGATGCGCAGCAAAATGCGCTGCGTCTTGCCCGCGTTGCTTGCAAGCGCGTCAAGTGCCAAAAGCTCATCGGCATTGTCTACCACAATGGTGCCAACGCCCATGTCAAGCGCTTGCTTAAGATCCGCGTCGGTCTTGTTGTTGCCGTGGAAATAAATGCGCTCGGCAGGAAAGCTCGCGCGCTTTGCTGTATACAGCTCGCCGCCCGATACGCAGTCGATGCCAAGTCCCTCCTCTGCGGCAATGCGGTAGATCTCGGTAAAGCAAAGTGCTTTTGAGGCAAAGGCGGGCAGTGCATTTTCGCCGAAATGGGTGCGCGCGGCAGTAAGATAGGTGCGAAAACGCGCGCGGATCGCGGCTTCATCCATGATATAAGCAGGTGTGCCAAACTCCTTGGCAAGGGCTACGGTATCCATACCGCCAATGGTCAGATGTCCCTGCTCGTTTGTGTCAAGATGAGAATGTAAGATCATAAGGGTGTCCTTTCGGAATTTTATAGTAGGTCTTCGCCGAGATGCTCGGTGATCGAAATTTTTTCGGGAGCGAGAGCACCGTTTTCATAGCGCAGGATGTGGAGCGAGGCGTTGGGTACGGCAACCTTTCGCGTGTAAGACTCCACTGTGCCAAAGAGTGCCTCCACAAGAAGTGCGCGCACGGGCGTCATATGGGAGCCGACAAGAACGGTCTTGCCCTCGTTTTCCTTAGCAATGCGCTTGATGCAGGCAACCACACGGGCATAGACCATTCGTGTGCTTTCGCCCCCTGTTGGGGAGGCATTCACGGGAGTGGGGGACATCCAAGGGTTAAAGTCCTCCGGGTATTTTTCGGCAAGCTCGGCAAAGGAAAGACCCTCCCAAAGCCCGCCGTTTACCTCAATAAGCCCCTCGTCGGAGATCACAGGCAAGCCAAAGCGCTCAGCGGTCGGGCGCACCGTATCCACGGCGCGTGAGAGGGGGCTGGCGTAAACCTTGTCTATCTTTTCATGCTCAAAGAGGTAGTTGGCTACCGCCTGTGCTTGCAAAAGTCCGTGTGGGGTGAGGGGCGTTTCGGTAATGCCTGCAAAAATATCGGCAACGTTTGCCATACTGCGCCCGTGGCGCACTAAAATGATGCGTGTCATAAGTTTTGAAGATGCTCCTTTACCTCATGCGCCACTTGGGTCAGTTTGCCGTTTTCACAGTGATAGATGTCAATGGCGGTGTTGGCAATGGCGGGGTGCTTGCGCGCCATGGTGTAAGGATCGCCTGCCGCCATACAGCTGATGCACCGCACGCCGCCTGCGTGCGTAACGACCATCACGGTCTTACCCTCGCTTTCGGCAACGATTTTTTGCAGTGCTTTTTCTGTGCGCACAAAAAGATCAAAAAAGGATTCGCCGCCGGGATAGGGATATTTGATATCCTCAAGGAGCTGTGGGTGTGCCTTGTACCCGCGGTCAACCTCCTCAAAGGGCATACCTGTCCACTCTCCAACGTCAATTTCACGTAACTCGGGCATTGGTATGATCTCAAGCCCAAAGTGCGCCGCGGTGGGCGCGGCGGTGTTGATGGCGCGCGAGAGGTCGCTGGCGTAGATTGCATCTATTTTTTCGTGCGCGGCAAGATAAGCACCCAGCCGCGCGGCTTGATCGCTGCCCTCATCGGTCAGAGGCGCGTCAAGCTGACCTGTGTAGCGGTGTGTTGCATTGGTTACGGTGTGTCCGTGCCTTACAACAAGCAATCTGATCATAGCTTATACCTTTACTCCCGTATAGCGGGAAATGATGCGCCAGACCTCGTCCCTACCTTCTCCCTTAAGAGAGGAAAAGGGGATCACGGGCGTATCGGTCGGAATGTCGGGGTGATCGGCAAGGCGCGCAAGCGCTGCCTCACGCTCGGTCTTGTTGAGCTTGTCCGCTTTGGTGGCAACCACCGCAAAGGGCAGTCCTGCCTCACTAAGATAGCGCAGCATCATGACGTCGTCGGCGGTGGGGCCTACCTTAAGGTCAACAAGCTGCAATACCAAGGCAAGACGGTCGATGTTTTTATTTGCGGTAAAAAATCCGTCGGTCAGAGCCGACCATTTTGCCTTGTCGGCAGGGGGACGCTTTGCAAAGCCGTAGCCGGGCAGGTCTACCAAAAACAGCTTGCCGTCAACATCATAAAAATTGATGGTGATGGTCTTGCCGGGGGCACCGCTGACACGTGCAAGCGATTTGCGCCCGAGAACGGTATTGATCAGTGAGCTTTTTCCCACGTTTGAGCGCCCCGACAGCGCAACCTGCGGCACGGGGTGTGAGGGGAATTGGCGCAACTCGCCCGCACTGATGAAAAGCTTTGTGTTTTGTAGATTCATAAGAACTCCTTGCGTTATGCTTGCTTGGCAGTTTCGGCGATGTGACAGGAAATCCGGCTTGTGCTCTTGGAAGCCTTGCGGCAGGGAATGCCGCCAACTAAGGCGTGATCAAGCACGTCAAAAAGATTACGGCAGGGCAGGATCTCAAGTGCCGCCACGGCGTCGGGATCAAGCAGCGGCAGATCGCGCATGTTCCCCTCGGGGATCAGAACGGTCTTCACACCCGCAATGGCGGCAGCCATTGTCTTTTCCTTCAGCCCCCCAATGGGCAACACGTTGCCCGTAAGCGTCACCTCGCCCGTCATGGCAATGTCATGACGCACGGGCTTGCCGGAAAGCGCACTCACCAGCGCAGTTACCATGGCGGCACCGGCAGAGGGACCGTCCTTTGGTACGGCACCCTCGGGGAAGTGAATGTGCAAATCGTATGTTTTATAAAAATCAGCGGGAATATCAAACTTGTCTGCATTGGCACGCAGATAGCTGACCGCAATACGTGCGGATTCCTTCATTACATCGCCAAGAGAGCCTGTCAGCTCGATTTTGCCGTCGCCGGGAAAGGGCAACGCCTCAACCTTTAAAAGGTCGCCGCCTGCCTCGGTATAGGCAAGTCCGTTTACCACGCCGCACACATCCTCGCCGTCTGCTTTCTCGCGCGGCAGCTTGCGGGGGCCAAGCAGCTCCTCTAGGTTATCATTTTTTACGGTAGTAAGACCTCGCACGCCCGAGGCAACTCGCTTTGCCGCCTTGCGGCAGATGTTGGCAAGCTCGCGCTCAAGATTGCGCACACCCGCTTCGCGCGTGTAGTCGTCAATGATGCCCGAAACCGCCTCATCGGTAATGCGCAAGCGGCGGCGGTCAAGACCGTGACGCTTTAATTGCTTTGGTATGAGGTGGTTTTTGGCAATCGCCATTTTTTCGGATTTGGTGTATGTAGAAAGCTCAATGATCTCCATACGGTCAATCAGGGGCCTTGGTACACCCTCAAGGGTGTTTGCCGTTGCAATGAATACGCACTCGGAAAGATCAAAGGGGATCTCTGTGAAATGATCGCGGAAATGCTTGTTCTGCTCGCCGTCAAGCACCTCAAGCAGTGCCGAGGAGGGGTCGCCGTGCGAATTGCGCGTCATTTTATCGATCTCGTCAAGCAAAATAAGGGGGTTGCAGCAGCGAGCCTCGGTGAGTGCCGCAATAATGCGCCCGGGCATTGCGCCAAGATAGGTCTTGCGGTGTCCGCGTATATCAGCCTCATCACGTACACCGCCAAGCGATACGCGCACATACTTGCGGTTCATCGCGCGCGCAATGGATTGCGCGACAGAGGTCTTACCGACACCGGGAGGGCCTACAAGACAGATGATCTGATTGCCAAGCGTGGGATTTAACTTGCGTACGGCAAGAAATTCAAGAATGCGCTCCTTTACCTTTGTGAGACCTTCGTGATCGGCATCAAGGATCTTTTGGGCAACAGCGATATCCGTGCGATCCTCTGTTCTTTTGTTCCAAGGCAGCTCAAGGCACACGTCAAGATAGGATCTGAGAACGCTTGCCTCAGAGGAGCCAAAGGGCGTTTTTGCCATGCGCGAAAGCTCTTTTAAAAGCTTTTTCTCGGTTTCCTCGGGCATGTGCGCCGCACGAATGCGAGCCTCAAATTCATCAAACTCACTCTCACCGCCATCGCCCAGCTCCTCTTCAATCGTGCGCAGCTGCTCGCGCAGGTAAAACTCCTTTTGGTTTTGGTTCAGGCGCTCACGTACCTCACGGTGGATCTCGATCTCACAGCGCAGCAGCTCGGTTTCCTCTTGCATCAGGGGCAACAGGCATTCCAGACGCTCGGTCGGATCATATGCTTCAAGTATCAGCTGCTTGTCCTCGCCGCGCACCAATATGTTCGCCGCCACAAAATCCGCAAATGCGCCGGGCGACTTGATTTCCTTCGCCGTTTTTATCACGTCGTCGGTAATGGTGGGTAGGAGCTCCTTCATTTCATCAAGCAGCCGTGCGCCCTCGCGCAGCATTGCCTCATCGCGCAGATCGGGCGTGCTGACCTGTTCGATCGTTTTTACAAGCACTGTGGCTGTGTAATAGTCTGCAAAACGGTGAAGATCAAGCAGATCCGCACGGGCATAGCCCTCTAAGATCACACGCATGCTGCCGTCGGGGGTCTTTACGCTTTGCTTGATCTTTGCTACGGTGCCGGTCTTGTAAAAAAGATCGGCTGTCAGCTCGCTTGTCGTGGGTGCCTGAAGGGAAATAAGAAATACGAAGGCATCGGTCGCATTTGCCGCATCGGCGGCGGCGATCGATACATCATCGGTCAGTTCAAAATTAACGGGAATGGCAGGAAAAGCTGTAATGCCCCCGAGGGGTATGACGGGCAGGGTCAGCTTATCTGCCTTTTCAAAGTACTGTGCCATGGGGAAATGATCCTTTCGGGTATAAACAATAATATAGAGTATATTATAACACACACTTTCGTCATTTTCCAGTGCTTTTTGCGAAAAATATAATATTTATGGTAAATTTATTTATGTGACATGTTCGGATGCGTGCGGTTTGGCGGTTTTTGACGCGGCGTAAAAATTACAAAATTGTGAATTTTTTGAAGGGAAACTGCTTCGGCGCGGCAAAAATTACCAAAATCAGCAAAAGTCACAAAAAATGTGTCACGGTATGCCGCTTTTTTCTACTTGTGGATATTTTCACGAAAATTTGACAAAAAAATTGTCGGTTTTGAACACTTTACAAACGCGAAAAAATGCGTTATAATGGTAAAGCGCTCGAAAAGGGGGCGTGGTGCACGGCGGTCGACTTTTTGCGCGGAGTGTCAATCTTATGACACCAACACGGGCAAGCGTCCTTACCACCGTGCATTTTTGTTGAAATGCGTTTCGACACAGTCGGGACGCTTTTTGTTTTTTATTGACTGTAAAAATAAAAACGAAAAAATTTCAAAAAGCCCTTGACAAGCACCAAGCGCCGTGTTATAATATCGGGGCAAAGAAGCAGAACGTTCCGCGTTCTCACCCTGCCGCCAAGGAGCGCGCTCGGTTGATATGTTCGCCTTTTATGGGTGTATTGTGTCGTGCGGAGCGTATGCTTTGCGCGATTTTTTATTTCACCGGGTCAATCCCCGGAAATGGAGGTACTGTTCTATTAGCGCTTCAAAAGAATTGCTGATTAACGAAGAGATCAAAGAAAAGGAAGTTCGTGTAATCGGTGACGACGGAGAAACACTCGGCATGATGTCCGGCAACGCCGCACTGAAGATCGCTTATGATCGCGGGCTTGATCTGGTTCTGATCGCACCGCAGGCAACACCCCCCGTTTGCCGTATCATGGATTACGGCAAGTATCGCTTCGACCGTGAAAAAAAGGAAAAAGAAGCAAAGAAGAAGCAGCAGGTCGTAGAACTCAAAGAGGTTCAACTTTCCTGCCGTATCGATGTACACGATTTTGAGACCAAGGCACGCAATGCCATTCGTTTCCTCACTGCAGGCAACAAGGTGCGCGTGGTGGTTCGCTTCAAGGGGCGCGAAATGGCGCACCAAGAGCTTGGCCGTGAGATGCTCACTCGCTTTGAGGCTGCAGTTTCCTCTGTCGGCACTGTGGAAAAGAAGCCTGTGCTTGACGGCAGGATCCTCAGCATGATCGTTGTACCGCAGAAGAACACCCCCGCTAAAAATTAAATCCCCTGCGGCGTGTGCCGCCTAAAATAAGATTACGTTAAAAGGAGTAAATAAAATGGGAAAAATCAAAACGCATAAGGCTTCGGCCAAGAGATTTTCCGTTACCGGCACCGGTAAGGTAAAGATCAATCACTGCCACCATCGTCACAACCTCGGCCTCAAGGATGCAAAGCGCAAAAGACATCTTCGTTCTTCCGCTATCCTTAGCCCCGCTATGACCGCGACCGCGCGTCAGCTCATTCAGAAATAAGATAATCGGAGGATCGTAAAATGGCAAGAGTTAAGGGCGCGATGATGACGCGCAAGAGAAGAAATAAGGTATTGAAGGCTGCTAAGGGCTACTGGGGTGCAAAATCCAAGCACTTCAAGATGGCAAAAGAGCAGGTAATGAAGAGCGGCAACTATGCATTTGCAGGCCGCAAGATGAAGAAGAGAGATTTCCGTAGCCTTTGGATCACGCGTATCTCTGCTGAGGCAAAGGTCAACGGTATGAACTACTCGACCATGATGCACGGCCTGAAGAAGGCAGGCATTGACCTCAACCGTAAAATGCTCGCCGACCTCGCTGTGTCCGACAAGCAGGCGTTCGCCGCACTTGCAGCACAGGCAAAGGCC
>JAFVTV010000044.1 GCA_017502975.1 Clostridia bacterium
GTAAAAGTTGAATTTGCGCGCTCCAATCAATCCCTCAGTCGCTAACGCGACAGCCCCCTTTACACAAGGGGGCCTTACAGCTAAAGCTTTTCATTCCACCACCTCAGGTGGTGGTTTATTTCCGCTAAAGCTACAATAAAACAGCCGCTTCGCTATCAGCGAAGCGGCTGTTTTGTTTAGATTACAGTAAGCCCAAAGAAGCAAATTAAAAACACAAACACCAAATAAAGGATTGCCATATATGCGATCCGCTTGTGCTGCTTTCGGTCAAGCACTGAGGATACAAAAGCGACAACATAAGAAACGGTAGCACCGATGCCGACCAAAAGCGTGAGCACGCGCATGGCAAAATAGAAGGAGGAAAGCATTGCAGCACCCATTTTATAGGCCGCCAGCACCTGAACACCTACCAATATGCCAAGCAACGCCGCCAAAATGCCCGGCAAAACGAACCAAATACTATCACGCTCGCCATCCTTGTTTTTCTCGCCAAGCCATTCAAAAAAGCCAAACAACCCCATTAAAGCAAAGCCTGCCGCCAATATAAGAAGCAGCCCAAACAAAAATGCCGCAGGGACACGCGCATAATAAAACGGAAGCTTGTAATAGCACGCGCCGTCGGCGGTGACCACTGCCGTAACCTCGCCCTCCCCGTCAAGCAAAAATTGCAAAACAGGTGTGGCGGCATCCCCTGCCGCATCGGCAAACACACCGGGGGCGATCTGTGTAAGATGCATATCAAGGAAGGAAAGCGTGCCATCCTCATTCACCGTGACGGAAACACGCTCCTGCATGGTAAAAAATCGCCCCACAAAGGTATGCTGCTCACTTGTTGCCGCGGCATACGTGCCGCGCAGTGCCTTCAACTCTACCATTTCGCCCACAGGCAAGGTGGGGCTCACCGCAGTAGGTGTAAGCAACGTTAAGGGGAAATCAAGCAACGTGCTTTGCGGCGCGTTTGTCAGCACCAACGCTGCCTCGCGCTTTTCCGTATCAAGGCAAAGCGAAGCACCAAAGCAGGCGGTTTTGGCGTGGCAGGTATATGCCGTGCCCTGCTTACTTAAGCCAAGCGCGCCGGATGCAAAAATACCGCTATAATAGGTTGTAAAAAGCAGATCCTTGGTGGATGCTTGCATCAGCATTTCGCTGTCGGATACCAGCCACGCAAAGAGCCTTGAGAGGTCCGCGGCGGTGGAAAGTGCCCCCGTGGCAGGATAAAGGCCCGCAAAGCTCCTGCCACCGTTTTGCGGTGCCATAAAGGAACCCTCTGTAACCTTACTATACCCCGTAGCATAGGCGCCAAGATCCACCTCGGCGGAAAACGCGGGAACAGTATCCTTCATACCAAGGGGGGTGAGAACATGCTCGCTTAGATACACCCCATATTCGACGCCCGCGACCTGCTCAACCACAAAAGCGGCAAGCGCAATGCCGAAAGTAGAATAGGAGTATGCCGTACCCGGCATCATGATCTGATCGGGCACGTCGGCAAGCAGTGCCTCTTCAAGTGTTTCAAAGGTATGGCTCTCCTTATCAAAGGATACGTCAAAAATTCTGCCGCCAAAGCCCGCGTGTCCCGACAGAAGCTGTCCCACGGTGACGGGATGGGAAAGTGCAAGCTTTGTCATAAATTCGGCAGGCAGATATGTTGCGATATCCGCATCAAGGGACAATTTACCGCTCTCCACCAGCGTTAATGCCGCAACGGCAGTCAAGAGCCCCGATAACTCACCGATTTCAAACACCGTATCGCCGGTAACAAGCACACGCGAGGAAAGGTCGGCATAGCCAAATCCATCAGCCATAAGAACCGTGCCGTTTCTCACAAGCACGACAGCTGCCCCCGGGGTATCCACACCAACAGCCGCAGCAGTTGCCTCCTGTGCCCTTGCAACGGATGCATCAAAAGGAGTGGCAACAGTAGCCGACATGGGTAACACACATATAGCAAGTAAGGAAATGACCAGCAAAACGCTAAATATCCTCTTCATATTCGCACTCCTTTCAAAATATTATATTTATTCTAACACACTTTCCCCGCTTTGGCAAGTTCTTTTCCCTATTTTCGCCAAAGCAGGTAAGTGATATGCAAAAAACCGCCTAACGGGGCGGTTTTTGCTATGTTTTCTTTTTATGGTAAAACAAAAAAGCGTGGACCAGCAACAATCCCATAGGAATAAAGCCTATATAGCCAAAAATGGGATACAGCACGCCAATCAGCTCACGAAAGCCAAAAAGCCCGAGAACGAGCGCCGTTATGGAAATAAGGGCGGTAACGGGTAGTAAAAAACGCTTTTTTCGCGAAAATCGTTGCATAAATCCCTCACTCATCGCACATAGCGAGGAGAGAGAGGCGGACAGAATGGCAACACAAAGCAAGGCGGCATATATCGCCCCAAAAACGGTGCTTTTTTCAAGCGAAAGCGCCAACATAGGAAAAACCGTTTCGGTTACGGCGGGAGAAGTGGCAAGCGCAAGCAATATCACGCACGCAACGCCACCAATAAGAAACGCACCAAAAAAGGAGCCGCGCCACGCCGTTTTTTTACCCGATATCGTACTGCCAAGCGGTATCAAGACAGGCAACGCGCAAAACAGGCAAAAAACGGCGTAGGTCAAGCCATCAAAGCCCCAAGCGCCCGTAAGAAAGCCACCAACATCTACCGCGGTAAAACGGATATCCTTTGCCGTGCAAACAGCAAGCAGAGCGATCGCTACCGTGATAAGCGCCAAGGGCGGCACCACCAAGGAGCAAAAGCGAGAAAGCCCCTTTACACCAAAAAGTGAAAGAAAGGTGCAAGCAAGGCACAAGAAAAGCCCACCCCAAAAGGCGGAAATTCCCAAAAGCTCCGAGAAAAACGAGCCGAATGCCGCCACACACAGCGTATAGATCATAAAAAGAAACACGATCTCAAATGCGGCAACCACTGTTCTTAACGGCTTGCAATCAAACCATATCACAAGGCGGTCCATGCGCGCTTCCCCCGTATCACGGGCAAGCGAAAGCGTAACAGAGCCGATCAAAAAGATCGCAATGGTGGCAAGTAAAAGTGAGGGGAGCGCAAAAGCACCCTTTGCACCGAAAAACTGAAACAGCTCTTGCCCTGAAAGGTAGCCTGCACCCACACAGCACCCAAAATAAACCACCGCCACACGAAAGGCAGAGGTGTGTGCACACAGGCGATCTCCTGATCCCTTCATCAAAGCACCTCTCGCAACGCCGCAAGGATCTTATCCTGTGCCTGCTCTATGCTAACGGCACTAACAGTGACGCCCGCGGCACGCACATGACCGCCGCCACCAAAGCGTGCGGCAACAGCTGCCACATCAAAATCAACATTAGAACGCAAGGAAACGCGAAAATCCCCTTTAGCGGTACCGCGGATCGCGACGGCGACCTCAACACCCGCCACGCAGCGCGCAACGTCGATAAGGGTGCCAAGATGCTCCTCACGGACATCGAGCTCACGCTGCAATGCATAGGGGAAGGTTATGATAGCGATCTTGCCGTCTTCAAAAAAGCGAAGGCGGTCAAAGCCTGCTTTTTCAGCCTTCAAGCCCTGATAGGATCTTGTTTCAAAAAGCCTGCGGTTGATCTCTGCGGTATCAATTCCCTGCGCAACCAATGCCGCCGCATGCAAATGAGTATTTTCGTTCACATTGGAATAACGAAAGCACCCCGTATCCGAGGAAATGGCGGCATAGAGCAGCTCTGATACGCGTACGGGCACATCAACACCCGATGCTGCGATCAGATCAAAGATCACCTCGCCGCAAGCCGCAGCCTGTGGCACGATCAAATGATCGGCGTAGGGCGTGCCCATGCCGTGATGATCGATCATAAGGCACACGCGCTCGCCAAAGCGCTCAAAAAGGCTGCCCATCTGCGCAGGCGATGCGGTATCAACCGTGACGATACGTGCGTTTTCAAATCCCGTTGGGATACTTTCCGGCAATACGCTCTCCTGCAAGCCCTCTGACAGGAAGGAAAGATATTGCGGCACCTCATCAGCCGATACGCAGTAGCACCTGCTGCCCATAGCGCCAAGCCACAAGGAAAGCGCAAAGGCAGACCCCACAGCATCCCCGTCGGGTCTTGTGTGAAAGCAGATCAGCGTGGGGGCAGGCTCCTTCAAACGTGCCACGACCTCCTCGGGCGTCAGGGCGCGAAAATCAGCCGTTTTCATCTTCCGCCACCTCATCATCATCACTGATCTCAATAGAGTTCAGCAGCTTTGAGATATGCGCGCCATAGGCAATAGAGGTGTCCTCCACAAAGGTAAACTCGGGGGTGGCGCGCAGATTAAGGCGCTGTGCCACCTGACGGCGGATAAAGCCTGCCGAGGATTTCAGGCCAAGATAGACCTCCTTAGGCTCTCCCCTCATTGCCGAATAATAAACCTTGGCAAATTTCAGATCGGGCGTCACATCAACACCCGTAATACTGATAAATGCCTCCGACACGCGCGGATCCTTGACCTCGCGCATGATAGCCGCAAGCTCCTTTTGCATCTCATCATTGATGCGGCCTCTCCTGTAATTTGCCATACTTCCTCCTCTAGACAAGCGCCAACACGCTGCCTTTTAAAGATGGGGGCTGCCGCAATAGCAGACAGCCCCCACTCATTTACTTATTGTGCTGCGTCAACAATAGCAGTAAACTTCTCTGCCACAAGAGATGCGCCACCAATAAGGCCGCCGTCAACATTGGGCTTTGCAAGCAGCTCTGCCGCGTTCTTTTCGTTCATCGAGCCACCGTACTGAATGGTAGTAGCCTCGGCAACATCCTTGCCGTAAAGCTCAGCAACCACCTCGCGGATCACACCGCAGGTTTCCTCAGCCTGCTCAGGGGTAGCGGTAAGGCCCGTGCCAATTGCCCAAACGGGCTCGTAAGCGATAACAATATTTTTCATATCCTCAGCCGAAACACCTGCAAGATCAAGCTTGATCTGCATTGCGCATACCTCATTAGTGATGCCTACAACACGCTGCTCCTTGACCTCACCCATGCAAAGGATCACGCGAAGCCCTGCGGCAAGCGCTGCCTTGGTGCGCAGATTAACGGTTTCATCGGTCTCGCCAAAGTACTGACGGCGCTCGGAGTGGCCGATGATAACGGTATCAACGCCGATCGCCTTCAGCATCTCAGCAGAAACCTCACCGGTATATGCGCCCTTTGCGGCAAAATGCACGTTTTCGGCACCGATCACGATATTAGAGCCCTTTGCAGCCTCCATAGCGGCAGCAATGGTTACGTAAGGTGCACAAAAGATGATATCACAGTTATCCTTGCCTGCAACCATGGGCTTGATCTCATTGATAAATGCAGTTGCCTCAGCAGGCGTCATATTCATTTTCCAGTTACCTGCGATAACTGTTCTTCTCTTTGCGGGATTCATTTATAGTTTCCTCTCTTTTTTATGAATTATCAACAGCGAACGATTATTTGTCAGCAAGGCAAGCAATGCCGGGAAGCGTTTTGCCCTCAAGGAACTCAAGGGATGCGCCGCCACCCGTAGAAACGTGCGTCATCTTGTCAGCAAAGCCAAGCTTTTCAACAGCTGCTGCGGAGTCGCCACCGCCGATGATCGAGATGGCATCGCTCTCAGCTACAGCCTTAGCAACGGTTTCAGTACCTGCAGCAAAGCTCTCCCACTCGGAAACGCCCATCGGGCCGTTCCAAACAACGGTGCCTGCATTCTTCAGCACGTCGGCAAACAGCTGCTGCGACTTAGGACCGATGTCAAGGCCCATCCAGCCCTCGGGCATCTTGTCGGAATCAGCAAAGCAGCTTTCGGTATCGGGAGCATATGCCTTGCCAAGCTTGTTGTCAACGGGAAGCATAAAGCTTACGCCCTTTGCCTTTGCCTTTTCCATCAGCTCAAGTGCAAGATCAAGCTTATCATGCTCGCAAATAGAGGTGCCGATCTCGTAGCCCTGTGCCTTGAAGAAGGTGTATGCCATGCCGCCGCCTACGATAAGCGTGTCAACCTTTTCGATAAGGTTATTGATCACACCGATCTTGTCGGAAACCTTAGCACCGCCAAGGATAGCAACAAAGGGACGCTTGGGATCGGAAAGCGCGCCGCCCATGATAGAGATCTCTTTTTGAATGAGGTAGCCGCAAACAGCAGGCAGATAGTCTGCAAGACCTGCGGTAGAAGCATGTGCACGGTGCGCCGTGCCAAATGCGTCGTTTACGTAAATTTCAGCCATGGAAGCCATTTCCTTGGCAAACTCGGGGTCGTTTTTGGTTTCTTTCTTGTGGAAGCGAACGTTCTCCAGCATCAAAACCTCACCGGGGCGAAGTGCTGCAGCCTTTGCCTTTGCATCGTCACCGATAACGTCCTTTGCCATCTGCACCTCAACGCCAAGCAGCTCCGAGAGGCGCTTTGCTACGGGAGCAAGAGAGAACTTTACAGCGTCGCCCTTTGCCTTTTCAAGATATGCGGCGGTTGCAGCTGCCTGCTCTGCCTCGGGAAGCTCCTCGACCTTTTTCTTCTCCTTCTTGTCAAGCTCAAGCTTGGCATCAAAAATGTTGTGAGGTCTGCCAAAGTGAGAGCACAGAATAAGGGCAGCGCCGTTATCAAGCAAATATTTGATGGTGGGCAGAGCGCCAACGATGCGCTTATCATCGGTGATAACACCGTCCATCATAGGTACATTGAAATCGCAACGGGCAATTACCTTTTTGCCGGCAACGGCGATATCCTCGATCGTCTTCTTGTTGTAGGTCATTTTGATGATCCACCTTTCATAGTTGATGTCCCTATTTGAGGGATAATTTTCAAAACAGTATTATTTTAGCACATTGTTTAAAATTTATCAAGACAAAATCTTCAAAAAATTAAATATTTTAAAAATTATTTATTTTTAAACAATCTGCCAAGGATCCCTTGGCGTCCAAGCCCCGCCCCAACGCCACTTTTCGGTGCTTTTTGCGTAGCGGCGGCAGTGGGGGTAGGCTCCTCTCTTTTGGGGGACTGCAAACGGATAATGCGCGGCATGGGAACTGCCGTTTGGGGCGCTTGCGGGGCGGGGGGTGTCACCCTTTCCACTTCCGCGGTATACGGTTTTTGAGGTGCTGTGACGTTTTCCCCCTGCACATCCGACTGCGGCAAGAGCTCGCAGTCCTGCTCAAAGCTCTCGTAATCCTGCACCTCGGCAAGCAGATCTGTCTGCTCCAATGGCTCCTTTGCATCAACCACAGTTGTCGCGATTTCGCGCGCCTGTGTCAAGGGCCTTGCCGTAGCCCCTACGGGTGCCTTCATGGTAAGCGGCGTAAAGCCTTCCTTGCTATGAAACAAAATTTCATAATCACACACGCCCCGCCTGAGCATTGCAATGGCACGCAAGCATGCCTTTTTGGTGGCATAATCAGGCGAGTTGATCACACTTTTTCCGTTTGCCGATTTCACCAAAAATGCAAAACCCCTCTCCCCTGCCACAATCTCAAACTTAGGGTTTGGCCCATACTCGCCTACCGTAGCATCCAACACAGGCATAACAGGCGCATTTACAATCAGGCTGGCGATACCCTTTTTACAGGCATCCAGCGTAGCATAATGGCGCGACACGGCAAGCGTTTGCCCGTGATCTGACTGCAACAAAAAGCGATCGCCCGCCAGGGACCTTGAAATGATAAATTTACCCATGATATTACCCCATACCGTTAAAATATCTTTACTTAATTTTAACATCCCATTGTCGCCATGTCAAGAAATACCGCAATTTTGCATGCGAAAAAGCGGGAACAGACCGCGCGGTCTGTTCCCTTTTGTTCATAAAATTCTTTTTTACACAGTTACCACACCGCTAACGGTAAGCACGGCGGTAGCGCCTGCGGGCAACGCGATTGCGGTAGCGGGCGCAAGTGTAAAGAGTCCGGTATCACTTACCGTATAATCCGTGCCTGCTACAAGAGGCACACTCACGCCATCTACCGTGAGCGTAGCCACGGTAAAGGAAAAGCCCTCGGGTAGCTGGTCAGTCAGGCCGTCAAGCGCAATGCTTGCATTTGACGTATTAGTGATTGCAAATTGATAATTGATCGTATCACCGATGCTTGCGGTTTCGGGCGCACTTTTCACGACAGTCAACTGCGTACGCGTAATGGTAGCTGTATCGCTATCGGTAATCGTAGGCCCAGTTTCACTGCCCTCGTTGGCGCCGCCCTGTGCAGTCGATACAATTGCATTGGCGGTAGCACTGTCAACCACGGCGCTGTAGGTGATATACACAAAGCCACCCGCGGGAATAGCGGTATCCAGCGTAAAGGTTATCGGTGAATTCTGCGTAACGGTCACAGGCAGCGCCGTAACATCGCCCCCCGCATATAAAAAGGCGGTCGCACTGTCTGTCACATAAGTGAGCTCTCCACCCACAAAGTCAACAACAACAAAGGGGTTATAAAGTGTGCCCGAGCCTGTGTTGCGCAGGAGAACCGTATAAAAAACGGTATCCCCTACAGCAAAGGTGGTAGGTGTGGCAGCGTGGCTTACCTCAAGACCGTAACTAACGTTTACCTCGGTGGTGGTGATATTGGAGTCAAGGGACTGCTGATCACCCAAATAAGGTATATAAAGCAGTGTACCCTGGTTGATAAGAGTTGGCATTTTCATCATTTCCTTTCTGCGGGTATCCCCCGCATTAACAGGATATGACATTTTTCGCTGACAAGCTCCCACAACCGAGAAAAAAGCGAGGCGCTTGCCTCGCTTTTTTGCTTTTTATTTCTTTGCAATTTCCTCAAGCAGTTTGGTCTGCTTTTCAACGTTAGCATAGAAGGCTGCAAGTGCATCCTCTTTTGCCTGCACTGCTGCTGCGGCGGCCTCTGCCTTTACCTTTTCCTCTGCCTTTTTCTTTTCCTCGTCAGCCTTTGCCTTTGCGGCAGCCTCGGCAATTTCCTTGGCATCAAGGCGTGCGCGAACACCGTTGATCACACGTACGATCACAAAGAGCGTAAAGGCGATCAGCAGGAAGTTGATGATCGCATTGATAAATGCGCCCCAGTCGATGTAAATGGATTGCGTAAGATCGGGACCGGAGCCGTCGGCAAGCTCAACACGCGTTAAGAAGGTGTAGATATCGCTGAGCGAATCCTTGCCGAGAATGGCAGCGAGGATCCAGTTGATCACGGGCTTGAGAATGTTATTGCTAAGCGCGTTGATGATCGCCGTGAAGGCACCGCCCACGATAACACCGACAGCCATGTCGAGTACGTTGCCACGTGTAATGAACTTTTTAAAGTCCTTAAAAAAGCCGTTCTTTTTTTCTTTTAACTTCTTCATTTTTGTCTTTCCTTTCTTGATGCACTCTTGTCCACTTTGATGCGCGCGAATGCCTCTTATCCTCTCTTCTCATGAATTTCTCCACAAGACAGATCTCAATTTGACTATATCACGATTTTGAAAGCTTGTCAAGAAAAAACACGAATTTTGTGAAATCCCGGCTTGACCGATCAAAGGAGCTCAGCGATCTCAAGGACCAGACGCTCGCTACGCTCCCAGCCAAGGCAAGGATCGGTGATCGATTTTCCAAACACGCCCTCACCGATCTTTTGACAGCCATCCTCAAGATAGCTTTCGATCATAAAGCCCTTCACGAGGTGACTGATACCCTCGTTGTGACGGCAGGCGTGCAGGACCTCCTTGCAAATACGCGGCTGCTCGGCATATTTTTTGCCTGAATTTGCATGGTTGCAATCCACCACAACGGCGGGATTTTTCAGCCCCGCCCCCTCGTAAAGCGCGGCAAGGTGAGCAAGATCCTCATAATGATAATTCGGCAGGCTTTGCCCGTGGCGATTAACATATCCGCGCAAAATGGCGTGCGCTAAGGGATTACCCTCGGTTGCCACCTCCCAATTTCGATACTGAAACACATGGGCGTGCTGCGCGGCAGTGATCGAATTCATCATAACCGAAAGATCGCCACCCGTGGGATTTTTCATGCCAACGGGCACATCCATACCGCTTGCTACCAAGCGGTGCTCTTGATTTTCCACCGACCGTGCACCTACCGCAACGTAGGAAAGAAGATCCGAAAGATATTGATAATTGGTGGGGTACAGCATTTCATCGGCAGTGCACAGCCCCATATCCGTAAGAATACGCGTGTGCAACTCACGAATGGCAAGCAAGCCGCTGTAAAGATCAGGCTTTTTGGTCGGATCGGGCTGGTGCAGCATCCCCTTGTATCCGTCACCTGTGGTACGCGGCTTGTTGGTGTATACACGCATCACAAGTTTAAGTTTATCCTTTACCCTTTCCTGCAATCGCGCAAGACGGGCGGCATATTCAAGCACAGGCGGCTCGCTATCCACCGAGCACGGGCCGATCAGCAGAACCTTTTTGTCGCTTTCGCCTTTGAAAATTTTAGCAAGCTCGGCATCATGCGCTGCCTTGGTTGCAGCTGCCGCTGCACTGATCGGATACTTTTGCTTTACCTCCTCAGGGGTTGGGAGCTCATGAACGAAATTCATAGACATGGAACATCACTCTTTTCTTTATTAAACTAAATTTACTGTGACAAATTTTGTCACACCCCTTGACAAGTGTCAAAAAATATGTTACACTTGTAAAGGTTACACTCGTAACAGTTACGATTGTATCACCAAAAAATATGATTGTCAACCGAATTTATATTCTGTGTGACAAAACGGAGGATTTTGTTCATGTCAAAAGGAAGTGAGTCCAATCGCCTTGCAAAAGAATGCATCGTAACCGCATTGGTAGAGCTAATGAAGGTGCGAGATTACGACAGTATCTCTATTACCGATATCGCCAAAAAAGCAGGTGTGTCGCGCATGGCATATTATCGCAACTACACCTCAAAGGATGACATCTTAAACAAATATATCGAAGAGGTGGGCGAGAATATTCACCAAAAGATTGCCGAGAGCAATAGCTCTGCCATACCCTATGAATACTTTTATGCCCTTTTTGAGCAGCTTGGAAAATACAGCGATCTTGCGATCGTTGCTTACCGTGCACACCTCGGTGAGCTGATCTTGGCGGCGCTGATCAAGAATATGTTCATCACCTTTCCGCCCCCCGATAACAGCGCCGCAGAGCGTTATCACCGCTTCTTTCTTGCAGGCGCGTTTTATAATGTATTTATTGAGTGGCTCAAGGGCGGGCTGACCGAGGACTGTGCCACCATGGCAAGGATCTGCGCGGATATGGCAACGAACGGCTGCCCCACTCCCTTTGACGAGGTTGAAAGGCATGGTGTATAAAAAATTGACCATCGGCATTGTGGGGCTTGGTCTGATCGGCGGCTCAATGGCGCGTACCTATGCCGCCGCAGGGCACAAGGTCTTTGCGGCAGAAACCAATTCAAAAGCACTGCAAGCGGCGATCGACGAGCAAGTAGTTACAGGTTCACTTACACGTGACACAGCTGCTCTTTGTGATTTGATACTGCTTGCAGTTTATCCCAAGGCTGCGATCGCCAAGCTGCAAGAGCTGGCAAGCGCCATACCTGCCACCACCGTGGTAATAGATCTTTGCGGCACAAAGCGTGAGGTGTGTGCCGCATGCTTTGCTATTGCAAGAGAGCATGGCTTTCCCTTTGTTGGCGGACACCCCATGGCAGGCACGCAGTTTTCGGGATATGAAAACAGCCGTGCGGGGCTGTTTAAGGGCGCGCCCATGGTGCTTGTGCTGCCTGAGGAAAACAAAGATGCATTGCGTGAGCGTGTAGAGTTCCTGCTTGCGCCCATAGAATTTGGCAGTTACGCAGAAACCGATGCCGAGGCACACGATCGCGTCATTGCCTTTACCTCACAACTTGCGCACGTGGTATCCAACGCCTATGTAAAAAGCCCACAGGCACAGATCCACCATGGCTTTTCAGCAGGCTCATACCGTGACCTTACGCGTGTGGCTTGGCTAAACGAGCACATGTGGTGTGAGCTCTTTCTTGAGAACCGCGATTTTTTGAAGGAAGAAATTGACCATATCATAACAGCGTTGGATGCCTACCGCACGGCGCTGATCGAAAACGATGCAAACACCCTTACAGCACTCCTGCGAGAGGGGCGCATTGCCAAGGAAAATGCAGACAAAGACGGAGATGATAGCAAATGAAAAGCATTACCGTAAAAGCATCCAAAACCTATCTTGTTGAGGTTGGAAAGGGCTTACTGTCCACAGTGGGTGCGCGCATAGCAGAGCTCCTCCCCCCACCCCGCAAGATCATGCTGGTGAGTGACGACACCGTGGCGGCTCTTTATGCCAAGACCGCATGCGCCTCCTTACAGGAGGCGGGGTACACCGTTTCCACCTTTATCTTTCCGCACGGTGAGGCATCCAAAAACACCGACACGCTCATTGATCTTTGGAACGCCATGGCAGAAAACGATCTGTCGCGCTCGGATATCGCGGTGGCGCTTGGCGGCGGCGTTGTAGGAGATATCACAGGCTTTGCCGCCGCTACTTATCTGCGCGGCATTGCCTGCTATCAAATTCCTACTACGCTGCTTGCTATGGTAGACTCCTCCGTGGGCGGCAAGACCGCCGTGGATCTGCCGCTTGGCAAAAACCTTTGCGGTGCGTTTTCGCAGCCCATTGGTGTGCTTTGTGACACAGACGTGTTGAAAACTCTACCCAACGATATTTACGCCGACGGCTGTGCCGAGGTGATCAAATACGGCTATCTTGGCGACCCGACTCTCTTATCATGGCTCGAAGAATCCTTTGAAAATGACCCTGAGCGCGTGATCGCGCGCTGCATTGCAAACAAACGTGATGTGGTAGAAGAGGATGAGCACGACAACGGCAACCGTCAACTCTTAAATCTTGGTCACACGGGCGGTCATGCCGTGGAACGTCTTTCAAACTTTACGATCTCGCACGGCAGCGCGGTTGCCATTGGCATGCTGCTTGCCGCCAAAGCAGCGGCAGCAAGGGGCATTTGTCCCCCAAGCGTGCCCGCACACATGGAAGAGATGCTACACCGCTACCACCTACCCACCGTTTGTCCTTATACCGCTGAGCGTCTTGCCGAGGCGGCGCTTTCGGACAAAAAGCGGCGCGGTGAGAGCATTACACTGATCTTACCCACAGGTCTTGGAAAAAGCGTGCTTTTCCCTGTTTCAACGAGCGATCTTGCAGATCTTTTTGCCCAAGGAGGCGCACCGCAATGACCGTTGTTTTAAAATCACCCGTCTATGCATCCGAGGTCGTGGCGCCCACGTCAAAATCGGTGGCGCACCGAGCGCTGATTGCAGCAGCATTTGCCGATCGTGAAACCGTGATCCCCATGCGGGTATCCTGCGAGGATATTGATGCTACGGCACGTTGCCTTATGGCGCTTGGTGTCGGTATTACAAAAACCGATAGCGGTCTTGCCGTAACGCCAATATCACGCGACAGTGTCAAAAAGGATGCTGTTCTTGACTGCGGCGAATCGGGCTCTACCCTGCGCTTTTTGCTGCCCGTATGCGCCGCACTTGGTGCAAACGTCACCTTTTTACGGCGTGGCAGGCTCCCGAAACGCCCCCTATCTCCGCTTGACGAGGAGCTCAGGCGACACGGGCTTACCCTGCTTGAGCAGGATGAAAAGCTCATGATCCGCGGCAAGATTTCCGCAGGAGATTACAGCATTGCCGCAAACGTATCCTCACAGTATATCACGGGGCTTTTATTTGCCCTTTCCCTGCTGGATACCCCCTCCACCCTTACACTTACGGGCAAGGTGGAATCAGCACCCTACATCGACATGACGACCGATATGCTGTCACGCTTTGGTGCCTCGCCCGCCGTTTGTGACGGTTACACCGCATTTTCGGTTGCGGGTTACCAAGCCAAGCCGCTTTGCTCCCCTCGAGAGCTCATACCGGAAGGTGACTTTTCGGGTGCCGCCTTTCCCTTAGCACTCGGTGCGATCGGCACGCACGCCGTTACCGTCACGGGGCTTACCCTCCCCTCCTTGCAGGGTGACAGTGCCATTTTAGAGCTTTTGGCACGCTTTGGCGCAGAGATAAAAGGTGAGCGCGATACGGTGACCGTTTCCCCTGCCCCCCTCTTTGGCATAGATATTGATGCTACGCAGATACCCGACCTTGTGCCCATTCTTGCCGTTGTAGCGACAGCCGCAAGCGGCACAACACGCATTACAGGGGCAAAAAGACTGCGCTTAAAAGAAAGTGACCGCCTTGCCGCCATTACTGCGTTTTTACGCACCCTTGGCGGGGATATTACCGAAAATGACGACGGTCTTACCATTGTAGGCGGCAAACCGCTTGGAGGCGGCACGGTGGATGTCTGTGGCGATCACCGCATTGCCATGAGTGCGGCTGCCGCGGCGCTTTTGACCAAGGAAACCATCACGATCCCCTATGCGGAATGTGTACAAAAATCCTATCCTACATTTTTTGATGAGGTGGTGCTTCCCACCCACAAGGAGTAATATGAAAAACACCTACGGCAATAATCTTACCCTTTCTGTGTTTGGCGGCTCGCACGACAGCGAGATCGGCATGACGCTTGCAGGGTTCCCACAGGGCTTGCGTCTTGACCGTGTGGCACTTTACGCTCTCATGGCGCGCCGCGCGCCCGGCTCAACACCGCTTGGCACAAAACGCCGTGAAGCCGACCTGCCGATCTTTACAGAGGGGCTTGATGAAAACGGTATCACCACAGGCGAGGTACTGCGCGCCGTGATCCGAAACGAAAACACACGCTCCTCGGATTACAGCTTCATTTACGATACACCGCGCCCCGGCCACGCCGACTATGCCGCACTGCAAAAATACGGTAACGGTGTAGATCTTAGAGGTGGCGGACGCTTTTCGGGGCGCCTGACCGCGCCGCTTTGCATCGCGGGTGGGCTGTGCCTACAATATCTCAAGGAAAAGGGCATCCGCATCGGTGCTCACATCGCCTCGGTTGGCGCGGTAAGAGATGCCGCTTTTGATCCCGTTACGGCAGATACTGCACTCTTTGACAGACTTGTCACGCAGCCGCTTGCCGTGATAGACGAGAGCGCAGGTGAAAAAATGGCTGCTGTGATCCGCGAGGCACGTGCGGCAGGCGACTCCGTCGGCGGCACGGTAGAATGTATGATTACAGGGCTGCCCGTGGGACTTGGTGAGCACATGTTTGACGGTGTTGAAGGCAGACTCTCCTCTGCACTCTTTTCCATTCCCGCGGTAAAGGGTGTGGAATTTGGTGCCGGCTTTGCCGTAGCGCAAATGCTTGGCAGTGAAAACAACGACCCGTTTGTAACCGACGGCAAGCGTGTACGCACCGAAACCAACAACTGCGGCGGCATTCTCGGTGGCATGACCAACGGCATGCCCGTGCTCTTCCGCATTGCCGTCAAGCCCACGCCCTCGATCGCGCGTGAGCAACGCACCGTTTCACTGCAAAAAATGGAAAACACCACGCTTAAGATCGGTGGGCGACACGACCCCTGCATCCTGCCCCGCGTGGTACCCGTGGTAGAGGCGGTAGCCGCCATTGCCGTAATGGATCTTTTACTGGATGAGATGAGGTAACAGTCATGAACGATACTGAAAAAAAGCCAATTGACCTGAGTGAACTGCGTCGCGAGATCGACCGCATCGACACCGACCTTGTTTCACTTTTTGCGGCACGCATGCGCGCAAGTGCAGGTGTTGCCGAATACAAGCGTGCCTCGGGCATGGCAGTAACCGACCCCGTACGAGAGGCGGCACTGCTTGACCGTGTGGCGGCAATGTCGCCTGCTGAAACTGCCGATTACACACGCACGCTTTACACCAACATCCTTTCCCTTTCCCGCGCCTATCAGCACGCAAGGCTTGGCAATGGATCACCGCTTTCAAAAATGATCGCACGCGCGACTGCCCAAACGCCTAAAACCTTCCCCGCAACTGCTAAAGTCGCTTGTCAGGGAACGGACGGCGCTTACTCCTGCAAGGCTGCCGAGCGGCTGTTTGAGTGCCCCGACATTCAGCATTACGCGCATTTTGCCGATGTGTTTACCGCAATTGAGCGCGAGGAATGCCGCTACGGCGTTCTGCCCATTGAAAACAGCACGGCAGGATCTGTCACGGAGATCTACGATCTCATGTCAAAGCACCGCTTTTACATTGTACGCGCGCTAAGGCTTGATATTGACCACTGCTTACTCGCCAAACGGGGTGCGAAATTGCAAGATATTACCGAGATCGTTTCGCACAAGCAGGCGCTTATGCAATGCGCCGCATTTCTTGCAAAGCATCCGCACGTAAAAGTGACAGAAATGGCAAATACGGCAGTTGCCGCACGGTATGCGGCGCAAAGCAATGGCAGCGTTGCCGCGATCGCAGGACGCGACTGTGCCTCGCTATACGACCTTGATCTTCTTGCAGAGGAGATCTGCGACAGCACGCACAACCGCACGCGCTTTATTTGCATTTCCAAAGCACCTGAAATTTATGATGGAGCTGACAAGACCAGCCTTATCCTTACTATCCCACATAAACCCGGTGCGCTCTCTCGCTTGCTTACGCGCTTTGATGCGCTGCGCATCAATCTTACCAAGCTTGAATCACGCCCGATACCCGACCGCGACTTTGAATTCCGCTTCTATTTTGATCTGGTAGCACCCGCAAATTCCCCCGCGCTCTCGCATCTGTTGGCGGAGCTGTGCGGTGAGCACGAGGAATTCCGCTACCTTGGCACATACGCTGAAATACAATGAGGTTTATATGGCAGTTCAAGAGAAAAAACAGTTACGGGCGGGGCTGATCGGCGCGCATTTGTCGCACAGCTTTTCACCGCAGATCCACAGGGCACTTGCCGATTATGAATACCGCTTAATCGAACTTGAAAAGAGCGAACTGGGCGATTTTTTGACGGGACATGAATTTGATGCCCTTAACGTCACCGTGCCCTACAAAAAGGATGTTATCCCCTATCTTGCACGCCTTTCTGACACCGCCGCACGTATCGGCGCTGTCAACACCATCGTGCGCGAGCAGGACGGATCGCTTACGGGCTATAATACCGATTACGAAGGTCTTACAGACCTTATTATGGATCTCGGCGTGCCGCTTGCCGATAAAAAGGTGCTTGTGCTGGGCTCGGGCGGCGCCTCACGCACCGCCCTTACCGTAGCAACCGATATGGGCGCCAAGTCAGTTGTCGTGATCTCGCGCAGCGGCGAGGATCATTACGGCAATCTTGACAAGCACAGCGATGCCGCCATCATCATCAATACAACTCCTGTTGGCATGTATCCAAACACCAAAGAGGCACCGCTCTCCCTTTCGCATTTCCCGCAACTTGAGGCGGTGATCGATTTGATCTACAATCCCGCACGCACCGCTCTTCTACAGGATGCCGCGGCGCGTGGTATTCCCTGCCGAAACGGACTTTTGATGCTGGTGTCGCAGGCGCGTCGTGCGGCAGAGCTCTTTTTGGGCACTACCGTTTCTCGCACGCTTTCTAAAAAAATTGCCGCCGATATGACAAAGGAAACCGAAAATATCGTTCTTATCGGCATGCCCGGATGCGGCAAAAGCACGCTTGGCAAGCTGCTTGCAAAGACGCTTGGACGCACTTTTGTTGATGCAGATGACGCTCTTGTAAAGGAAGCGGGACTGCCGATACCCGAGATCTTCCGTCAAGAGGGCGAGGTCGGCTTTCGCAAGCGCGAATCCAAGATCCTTGAGGCGCTGGGGCGCGAAAAGGGACAGGTGATCGCCACGGGCGGTGGATGTGTGACGGTGGCGGAAAATTATTTCTCGCTCCGCCAAAACGGAACAATTCTTTTTCTTGACATTGACCCCAAGGGGCTTCCAACCGATGGCAGACCCCTTTCAAGCGCACGCTCGCCCGAGGTGCTGTACCGCGAGCGCTTACCGCTTTACAAAAAATTTGCCGATATCACCGTTACAATCACGCGTGATATAAACGAAAACCTAAAACGCATCAAGGAGGCACTGAAATGAAGTTGCTTGTGATCAACGGGCCAAATCTTAACATGCTTGGCATCCGTGAGCCCGAAATATACGGCGCACAGAATTACGCGGCGCTTTGCGCCTACATCAAAGATGCCGCCGCCGAGGCAGGGGCATCCTGCGAGATCTACCAATCGAACCACGAGGGCGCTATTGTAGATAAGATCCAAGAAGCATACGGCAGCTTTGATGGCATTGTGATAAATCCCGCCGCCTACACGCATACCAGCGTTGCCATTGCCGATGCGCTAAGCGGCGTAGCGATCCCAACAGTGGAAGTGCATTTATCAGACGTAATGCAACGCGAGAGTTTTCGCCACCACTCCTTTGTTGCACCGATCGCTAAAAAAACCTATATGGGGCTTGGCTTTGAGGGATATAAAAAAGCCATTCGCTATCTTGTGAAAAACGAGGAATAACCAAAATAAAGGGAAGCGCGGGGATCATGCAAAGAAGATCCCCGCGCTTCCTTTTGTTTTTCTTTTTCTGCTTATTCGACATTTCCAAACATTTTATTGTATTTTCCAATTTTACGGTATTCGTTTTCCATTTTTACTTTTGTGATTTTCTCGATTTCATCCGACAACAGCCAAGAAATTTCGCGTTTTCAAAAAACTGCTTTTTGGGGCGACGCCAAAAGCCTTTGGCATCGCCCCGCCTTTTTGTCTTCAGCTATGATAAATTTTAACACTTAAAATGCTATCCACGCGCTCCACCTTTACCACGCGCTTGCCTGTGCGATCGGTGTAAAAGATCTTGATCCACTCATCGTCAATATCAAGCACCTCACAAACGATATCGGCGCTGCCCGTAAGGTATTCCGCCTCATCGTTTTTAATGCTGCAGCAGCAGTTTTTAAGCCCAAGTAACATGTCAGACATAACAAAAATCCCCCTCATGCAAAAATAGAACGGTTGAAGGGTGCGCCACAAAAAAGCACACTCTAAAGCCGACACTTCCATTTTTTACACATCGGGGGAATCTTATGCAGTGTAAAACAAAGATTTTTTATAGATTTAAAGCCAATGCCTCATCAACATCATAGGCAACCGCCTTTTTTTCAAGATCATCCTTTTTTTCATTGTTGTGGATCACCTCTGCCATACGGTTAAAGGCAATCACGACCGCAACAATAAAAATGATAACGATAAGCAAACGTATAATTAAGGTCAGGGGCGAGATCGCGCCACCCTTTTTTCTTTTTTTCGACATATTTTTTTCATTCCTTTTTGGGTCACATTTTTTCTTTTTGCCCGGCGTAAAAGCCCCGCCTTGGCGGCGTTTAACTGCATGCGGCACATCGTGACCGAGCGTTGCCTGCAATACAGCAAGAAAAGGCTTTTGCTGCCACGTAACATAGGCACAACACAGAATTTCAGCAGCATGCGCCACAAAAATTTCAGCGGTAAAAGCAACAGCGTGCGCAAATAAAGCCACAGTACCGCAAGGCCGAATGCAGCATATGCAAAGAGCCTTGCTGTGCGTGCCGAAAAAAGCACGCGCCACAGTGCAAATCCCAGCAAAAGAAGAAGGAGCGCACTAATGCGGAATTTGCCGCTGTTAAAGCAAAATAAAATATAAAGCAAGTAAAGCGTTGCGAGTATGGGAAAGGCAAAATCACACAAAAAAGAAACGCCAAGCGCCCACGCACGGCGTGCGGGTGCGGCACGCCAACCAACACTGCGCAAAAGCCATGGCAAGCGGCGCTCATAAAGCGGTCTTAACGACGGGGATGGCAGATGCGCGCCCAGCAGGATACGCAGGATCTTGCCAATGTCAGCAAGGATGCCAAGCCCGATACCGCCCAAAAGCGCCGCCAAATAAAGCGACAATTGTGCTACGGGATCGATCGTCATTTTTACCGCCTGAAACCGCTAAAAAAGCCTTTTTTCCCGATTTGATTTGTTTCGGTGTAATAAAGCCCACCGATCTTGCCGTCTATTACCAAAATACCGCGCGTCATATCAAGCGTTCCCACACGAAGCCCTGCCCCCTCGACCGTTAACTCACCGCAAACAGTCGAAAGCACCACACATTCTTCATCAAAACTATTTACCTCTGTCACGCCCGAGATCTCCGCGTGCTCGCGCGAAAGCAGCGAAAGGCTATGCTGCTGTGCATTTTGCCCCGCACCTGCATCCTTTAAGTCCACCATTGCTTACCTCCACCCATCGATATCGGTAAACTATATGCTATAGACAGACTTTTTATGCAAAGAGCCACAACGGGCAAATTTATTCAATTACCTCGTAAAGGCTTGCGGCATCTGCCTTGCCTGCGATCTCCTTTACCGTTGTTACGCGAATTTTCAGGGTGCGCGCGCCAAATGCCACCTCAATGACATCATTTTCCTTTACCTCGTATGATGCCTTAGCAGGGCGGCCGTTTACGGTAACACGCGCGGCATCGCAAGCATCGTTGGCAACTGTGCGGCGCTTGATGATGCGAGATACCTTTAAATACTTATCTAGTCTCATTTCTTCTCCAAAAAACACGCGGCGAGGAAGCCCCCGCCGCGTATTTTATCACATTTGATTACTGAACAGCTTCTTTGAGAGCCTTGCCTGCAGCAAAGGTGGGAACCTTGGCAGCTGCAACTTCGATTGTTTCGCCGGTGCGGGGATTGCGTGCGGTTCTTGCAGCGCGAGCCTTAACGGCAAAGGTGCCAAAGCCTACAAGCTGAATTTTGTCGCCTGCTTTGAGTGCCTCTTTGATCGCATCAACAGTTGCGTTAAGGGCTGCCTCAGCATCTTTCTTGGAAAGATCGCTCTTAGCTGCAATTACTTCGATCAGTTCTGCTTTGTTCATAGGTTTATACTTCCTTTCTGTTATGTTGGGAGCCGGGCGATGAATTTTATTCATCACTAAAACCATTTTACTATAAAATAAACAAAAAAGCAATAGGAAAAATAAAAATTTTAGCGAAATTTCTCACAAATTTTCATTTTTTTTACATTTTTCCATAATTTGTCCTTTTCTTCATCGCTCATATCCGCCAAATCCTGCCCCAAATCCTTGGCACACGCCTCAACAGCGGCAAATCGCGACACAAATTTGTCTGTGGCACGGGTAAGCGCCTCCTCGGGCTCCACATTCACCAATCGCGCAAGGCTTGCCGCCGTAAAGAGAAGATCTCCTATCTCCTCCAACACCTGATCGGCATTTTGCTCAGCAAGTGCCGCCTCAATCTCCGACAACTCCTCGCGCACCTTAGACAGCACCGATGCCACATCGGGAAAATCCAGCACAGTCGCCTTCTTTCCGATCTTTGCGGCACGCATAAGTGCCGGAAGCTGACGCGGAATGGCATTCAACTTATCCGTGACGGTATTGCGGCTTTTTTCCTCGCTTTTGATCTTTTCCCAATTTGAAAGCACCTCAGCGACGCTGTCAGCCTTTCCTTGCCCAAACACGTGCGGATGGCGGTGGATCATTTTTCGGCAAACATCCCCCGCGATCTCATCAAAGGTGGCGCGTCCTGCCTCCTCCTCGATGCGCGCGTGCATCACGATCTGCAAAAGCGCATCACCAAGTTCCTCTCGAAGAAGTGCGGGGTCGTCATTGTCTATCGCCTCGATCACCTCATAGGTTTCCTCAATAAAATCCTTACGGAGTGACTTGTGCGTTTGCTCCATATCCCACGGGCAGCCGCCGGGTAAGCGCAACAGTTCTACTATGCTAACCAGATCCTGAACGTTATATACGTTTTTTCCTAAGATCAACTGTAATTTTTCTTCTCTTGTCACGTTTTTTCACCTCACGCAATACATTGCATTTTTCAAGCACGCGGCAGATTACGCTGCCGCAGGGCAATTCCTCTATATCCTCGACGTCAACCGCACCAAAACGCAGCGCCAGCAAGCCGTAAAAAAGCACCACAAAAAGGAGCACAAGCGGCATTTGCCATGACCGCTGTCCCAAACGGTGTAGCATACAGAAATATCCAATTCCGCCTCCAAGCACGGCAAGCAAGGCGGCAGCAAGCGGGCGCATAAGCGTACCGATTGGCACTGTACGAAGGCTTACCGTGCGTGAAAGCACTGCCATATTGATTGCCAAGACCGTCACATTGCAGGCAAGCGTGCTGATTGGCGCCCCCATAATATTGATATCCGCGCAGGTAAGCAGCGGTGCCTGAAGCAGCAACTTTACCACAGCGCCCGTAAAACTTGACCACACGGGAACCGATGCCTTGTTTGCCGCCTGCAGCGCAGCACTTGTCAGCGCAATCAAAACGGCAGGAAAAATCGCCGGTGCAAGCACCGAAAGCAGCGGTGCCGCCACCCCGACGGCTGCATCCTGCCCCGCATACAGAAGCGAAAGTATGGGCCTTGAAAAAACGGAAAGCCCAAGCGCTGCAGGAAGGGCGATCAGGGACGTTAATCGCAGTGCCCCGGCAAAAGCATCTCGCACGCCCTCCTCATCCCCCGCGGCAAACGCCGCCGTCAGTGTTGGGGTAAGCGAGAGCGTGATGGGCGCGAGCAGCGCCGGCACAAGGTTGTAAAGCGGAACGGCAAGATTGCCATAACTGCTATACATAGCGTTAGCAATACCGGGTGCAAAGCCCCCCGCTTGCAATCTGCTTGAGATGAGTGCGGTATCTACCAAACTAACAAGGCTCATCACAGAAGCGCTGACGGTAACAGGAAACGCCACGCGCAAGATCTCACGCAGTAGCGCGCGCCGCGAGGGCATTGCGCTAAGCGGTGGCGAAAAAAGCGTTTTTCGGGCAGCAAGCAAGCAAAGGGCAAGATACAGGGCTGAAAGCAAAACGCCCAAGGTAATGCCAAAAACCGCAGCGGCAGCTACACCCGCAACGCTCACGCCACGCGATTTTGCAAAATAAGCAAGTGTAATGCCAAACAAGAGTTTGCCCACTGCCTCAATGACCTCAGACACCGCGGTTGGCACCATATTATGATGCCCCTGAAAAAGACCGCGCACGGCGCCCGTAAAAGCCGATAACATGAGTGCGGGTGCGATCGCCATTAAGGAAAATGCCGCCTCGCGCATCGACAGCCCCGCAGCGATCTCTTTTGCAAATAAGCAAAGCGTAGCAGTACCGACACAGCCAAACAGCAAAAATACGGCAAGTGACACACCGAAAATGCGCCCTACCGCCCCCTTACTGCCGCTTGCCACATGACGCGACACAAGCAATGACAAGGCACTCGGCAGCCCCGCCGCGGAAAGAACAAAAAGCAAGGAATAGACGTGATATGCCGACAAGAAATATGCCATACCCTCCACGCCTACGATCAGCAAAAGCGGTATTTTGTAAAAAAGCCCAATGATCTTAGCCAAAAGTGTTGCGGGGGTCAGTATCATGACCCCACGCATAAATTTTTTCTCCCGTACGGGAGAGGTTTGATCTGACAAGCGTATCACCCCCAACACGGGGCGCGCTATTTAAAAGCCGCGTTCCCGATAAAATGATACGATCTGATCGTGTTGCTCGCGAGAAACGCCGGCATCGAGATATTCATAGGGGTATTTGGCATTGAAAAGACGGGTGATCACCGTTTTTTTGCCGCTTTCGGGTGCCGCATATTCCATAAGCTTGGTAACAGCGCCCGCACCTGCGGCAAAAATCGAATGCACCTCTTCCATCATATAAATATTATATAACCCCTCAAAGCCCTCTTTTGCAAAGCCGACATTTTCATAGTTGCCAACCATGTTTTTTTGGCGATACATATAATAGGGCTTAAAGCCTGCCTCAGCCGCGCGGATCTGCGAGTAATCAACACATTTTCCCGCATCGCCGCCACGCAGATTATACACGCGGTTTCCCTGACGCAATATTTCAGCCGCGCGCTTTACGCAAAAGGTATGTACGGTGATATTTTCAGGATCAAGGCGTAAAATTTCGTCAAACGTGGCAGAAAAAGTGCGGAAATTATCTCCCGGCAAGCCGACGATCAGATCGGTATTGATACACTTTATGCCCGATTTCCTCGCAATATCATAAGCGCGGTAAAAATCCTCAGTGGTATGCGAGCGACCAATGCCCTGCAGCACCTCCTCGCACAGCGTTTGCGGATTTACGCACACGCGCGTTACACCAAACTCCTTGGCAATCTTCATCTTTTCGGCATCGATGGTGTCGGGTCTGCCACTTTCAAGCGTAAACTCCGAAAGTGCCCACACATCAGTGCCTGCCGCTACCGTTTCAAGCAGCTCGCGAAGCTGCGGTGCCGTTAAAATGGTTGGTGTGCCACCGCCGATATACACCGTTTTTACACGAAGCCCCAGCTCCTTGATGATACGGAATTTTTCGGCAACCTCGAGTTTAAGCAACTCAAGATAATCGGGGATGAGTGAAAGCAAGCGCTTTGAGGTATAGGAAACAAAGGAGCAATAGGAGCAACGCGACGGGCAAAACGGGATCGAGATATACACGCTGCAATCGCGAATGTCGGGCTTGCCTATGATCTGCTGCTCATAAAGCGCCACGTCGGTAGCCAGCGCCGCCTTTTTAGGGATCACCAAATAGTCGGATGCCAGCATCTTTTTGACACGGGTCTTGCTATGACCGTTCAGCAATAGTTCTGTCGCCACCTTGGACGGGCGCACACCCGTAAGCATTCCCCAAGAGGGGCGATAATGCAGCAGCTCGCCTGCGGCAGAAAGGATCACATGCCCAATTACGATCTTTTTCAGGCGGTCAGCACTAAGATCCTCACGGCGCTCCAAGGTCTTTTCAGCAGTAGTGCTCTTGCCGTCGCACACAAGGCGCGCCGAAGCAAAAACGCTCTCCTGCGATTCCGTAACGCTCAAATACAGCTCGTGCGCATCCTCCTCGCCCTCCGAGGAGAATTTTTCTCCGGGAAAAAAGATCATGCAAAGCATCTGCACGTAATAAGCGTTGATGTTTCCTTCGATATGCAATTTCATGCCTCGCAGTTCCTCCTTCCCTTATTTTTTAAGACACGGCTATCCATCACGATCGTAACGGGACCGTCACATTCCATATCAATTTTCATATCCGCACCAAAGCGCCCCCTCTCCACGGGGGCGGCAAGGTGCCCTGAAAGCGCCTCGCAAAAAAGCAGATATGCCTCACTTGCCACATCGGGCGCGGCAGCCCCGAAAAACGAGGGGCGATTGCCGTGGGCATAGTCGGCGCAAAGCGTGAAGTTTGACACGACCAGCACGCCGCCCCCAATATCTGCCACGGATAGGTTCATCTTATCGTTTTCATCGGTAAAGATACGGCAAGCGGCGATCTTTTTGGCAAGCAGTTCACGATCCTCTTTGGTATCGTCACTGCAAACGCCGAGTAAAACCAGCAGCCCCTTACCGATCTCGCCGACAGTTTCTCCCTCAACACAGCACTTGGCACGGCTTACACGCTGCAATACGGCTATCATGAAAAGCCCCTTCCGATATCAATCACATCTTTAAGACCCTTGAGGCGAGAAACGATAGAATGATAGTGATCGACATTCTTACAGCTGATCTTCAAATTGACAACAAGGCGTCCATCGTTCTTTTTCTGCGTGTTGATCTGCAGCAGCAGCACCTTCATATCTGCCAATGCCATGGTGATCTCAGCAAGAATGGTAAGGCTGCTGTATGCATAAATCTGCACAAGCGCCTCATAGACATCGCCCGCGTTCTCGTGACTGCCGCGCTCCCAATGCGCCTCGATCCAACGGTCGGCATCCTCGGGCTTTTTCATGCCGCTTTCGACATTAGGGCAATCCACCTTGTGAATGGAAATACCAAAGCCCTTTGTGATAAAGCCGATCACGTTGTCGCCCGGCAAAGGATTGCAGCACTTGGCAAACTTCACCTGGCAACCGCGCTCGCCATCAACCACGATGCCGCTGTTATGCCGCAGTTGCCGCGGCTTTTCGGAAACACGGATATTTTCCACCGTAAGCGGTGCCTTTTCCTCCTGCTGGGGCTCGGGGCGCACGACCTTATCAAATTCCTCACGCAAGCGCGTGGAGATCTTGGAAACGGTAATGCCGCCGTAGCCGATCGTGTTAAAGAGATCGTCAGCCGAGGCGTAGCCTGCACGCTGCGCTACAGCGGCAATGATCTCCTGACGCTGTGCCTCGTTGGTGGGTCTGCCAAACTTTTTGAGCTCCATCTCAACGGCAGCCTTCCCCACCACGATATTATCCGCGCGCTTCTCCTTTTTGAACCATTGGCGGATCTTACTGCGCGCCTGCCCCGTTTTTACAATATTGAGCCAGTCGCGAGAGGGCCCCTTGGAGGCGCCAGCGGTAATGATCTCTACGATCTCACCGTTTTGCGGCACGCGGTCAATCGGCACGATCATACCGTTGATCTTGGCGCCCGTCATTTTATTGCCCACAGCCGAGTGAATGGCATAGGCGAAGTCAATTACGGTTGCACCCTTTGACAGCGTGATCACATCGCCCTTGGGCGTAAACACAAAGGTTTCATCCTGGAAAACGTCGGTTTTAAATACGTCAATAAATTCATCGGGGTCGCGCGTTTCCTCCTCGCTTTCAAGAAGGCGCGATACCCAAGCAAGCTTTTTATCGATATCCGCGCGGCTCTGTGCGCCCGATTTATACTTCCAGTGCGCAGCGATACCAAACTCCGCGATCTCATGCATCTCACGGGTGCGGATCTGCACCTCAAACGGCACGCCAAAGCGCCCGATAACGGTGGTGTGCAGAGAACGGTACAAATTAGGCTTAGGCGTGGAAATATAATCCTTAAAGCGCCCGGGCATGGATTTATACATTTCGTGAATGATACCCAGCGCCGTATAGCAAGCAAGCTCGGTATCCACAATGAGGCGAAGCGCGTAAAAGTCGTAGATCTCATCAAAGCTCTTATTTTGCGTATACATCTTTTTGTAGATGCTGTAGACCGATTTGATGCGCCCCTCAAGGGTAAAGGAGATATTGTTCTCCCGCATTTTGTCGCCGACCTGCTTTCTGATGTGCTCTACGAAGTCAGTATGCGTGCCGTACTTCTTTTCAATATCCTGCTTGACCTCGGAATAGCCGTAAGGATCAAGGTACATCAGGCTCAGATTTTCAAGCTCCTGCTTGATACGCTGCATACCAAGTCGGTGCGCCAAGGGCGCGTAGATATGCATGGTTTCAAGCGCGGTGGTGCGCTGCTTTGCGTCGGAGCGCGCGCCAAGCGTGCGCATATTGTGCAAGCGGTCGCAAAGCTTAATGAGGATAACACGCACGTCCTTGGACATGGCAAGCAGCATCTTACGCAG
This sequence comes from Clostridia bacterium, assembly GCA_017502975.1. Lineage (GTDB taxonomy): Bacteria > Bacillota > Clostridia > Oscillospirales > CAG-272 > Firm-07. The sequence continues at coordinate 27,156 of JAFVTV010000044.1, forward strand.
GGTTTCAATGTGTGCTTCCTCTTTGTCCTCTACCTCAAGCAAAACGATCTTGGTAAGGCCGTCAACGAGCATCGCCACATCCTTACCAAATCGCTTTTCGATTTCCTTTAAATTGGTCTTTTCGGCACAGTCCTCTACCGTATCGTGCAGAAGCGCGGCACAGATTGAATCGGAATCAAGCCCGAGGCCCGCGACAATTTCCGCCACGGCGATCGGGTGGGAAATATACGCATCCCCACTCTTTCGCCACTGCCCCTCGTGCAGCATGGCTGCATACTCGTATGCAGTGGTGATCTTGGCGATATTATAGTTGTTGCCCGATGCACCGAGTATCTCGAATAGGCGGGTAATATCGTTATAAGCGGCACTTGCCATCTACGGTCTCCTTTCAGGCTCTGTTGCGACACTGTGAGCGCAACCGTTTGAGAATAGACGATTTTTCAATGTTGCTCTTCTCGGATTTGTAATAGATATCAAAGGTATATTTGCCTGCGCCAGGCTCCTCTACACCGCAGATCTGCAATTCGCGGAATATCTCCACAATATATTTCATGCAGGGATAGGTGATCTTGCGCGGCGCAGCAATATTAAACAGGGATAAAAGTTCTGTGTCGGTATATGTGGTCTTACCGCGCCGAAATTCGCGGCGCAGCGCCATGTATGCGTGGGCGCAAAGCTCGCGGTCGGGTAAGATATTTTCTTCAAGTGCGAAGGTGGCGCCTTGACGCAGCTCGGCAAAGCGTGTGCGCCCCTCTTGAAGTTCGGCCTGATAATCGCACGAGAGCCGTGTATCCTGCACGGTAAGCTGTACAGATGATAAATCACGATACTCGTTGATATCAAGTGTGCAAAGCAGGTCAATGCGGTCACCCTCGCAAAAATCGATCTCTGAGCGAGAGGTGGAAAACAAAAGCGCATAGAGCGAGCGACCGTTTGCACTGACAGTCAGCTTCAGATGCTTACCGCCGCCAAGTTCCGCAATGCGTTCCACCGTCACGTCGCGCACCGCAAAGCGCGGCTGCGTGTTACCCACGCCAAAGGGCTCCAGCGCTGTTAGCTCCTGTGCCAAGGGCATGGTAACCTCGGAAAAATCAAGCTCCATATCAACGTCGATCTCGGCACAGCGGTCTGCGTGCTCCGTATGCGAGGCGACATATTCATTGATGCGCGCACGGAACTCTGCCACGCGTGAACGCGTGACCGTCAGGCCTGCCGCCAGTTCGTGTCCGCCAAATTTTTGCAAAAGATCCGCACTGTCGGAAAGTGCCTGCACAAGGTTGATGCCCTTCACGCTGCGTCCCGAGCCCTTGCCTGCATCGAGCCCACTGCCCCCCGCGGTTACCGCGCCGTCAAAGGTAATAAGGATGGCAGGCATGCCGTAGCGCTCAGTCACGCGTGAGGCAACGATGCCGATCACGCCCTGGCGCCAATGGTCATCCTCCAGCACCAAAATATAGGTTTGATCAAGATCAAACTCCTCGTCAATGCGTGCAAACACCTCCTGCGCGATGCGGTTTTCCTCCTGCTGTCGCTGGAGATTGATCTCGCACAGTTCTACCGCAAGCCGTTTTGCCTCTCCCGCATCATCAGCAAGCAACAACTGCACGGCAAGCGTGGCATCGCGCATGCGACCTGCGGCATTGAGGCGCGGCGCAAGTGTAAAGCCGATAAAGGAAGCGGTGATCCTTTTGCGACGCGATGCATCGCTTGCCCCCTTGGTACCGGCAGTGGTTTCATCGATCAGAGCGGCAAGCCCCAATCGCTTTGTTTCGCGCAGCTGTGCGATGCCGTATTTTACCATCACGCGGTTCTCATCTACGATAGGCATAACATCGGCAACCGTGCCGATCGCCATAAGATCGGCATACTGCTCGCAAATTTTACGCACACCGTCTATTTCCCGCTCTCCACGCGCAAGAGAGAGCATGCTCTCATACGCGGTTACAAACTTAAAAGCAACGCCAACGCCCGCAAGTTCCTTAAAAGGATAGGAGCAATCGGGGCGGTGCGGATCGACCACAGCAGCTGCCTCGGGCAAGGGCAAGCGGCACTCGTGGTGGTCGGTGATGACCATATCAATGCCCAGCTTCTTGGCATAATCCACCTCTTCATTGGCGGTAATGCCCGTATCCACCGTGATAATGCAGGTGATACCATCTTGGGCAAATTTATCAATCGCCGCGGCACAAAGCCCATAGCCCTCGCCCGTGCGGCTGGGGATATAATACTGTACATCGGCACCGAGATCGGTAAGATACAGATAAAGCAGGCTGACAGAGGTAACACCATCCACATCATAGTCGCCAAAAATCATGATCCTCTCATGTCCTTCAACGGCTTGCTGCATGCGTGCAACAGCCTTATCCATATCCTTCATCAAAAAGGGCTTGTGCAACACCGCATCGGTGCAGTTAAAAAAACGCCTTGCCTCCTCCGGTGTGCGGTAACCGCGACGGCAGAGCAACCTTGCCAGCACGCAAGAAATGCCAAGTTCCCGTGCTAACACCGCGGCATCTGCTTCCTCTGTGACAGTGGCGGCACGCAGTTTCCAGCTTTTTTCTTTTTTCTTATGCTCTGCCATGATTGCTCCTTTCCCGAAGGGTTGTTTAGAACCGTTCGTTTTTATGATTTTTGATAGGGCGCAAAACGCGCCATGATAGCAAGTGCGGTTTTAAGACCGTCAAGCGCGGCACTGGTAATGCCGCCGGCATACCCTGCCCCCTCACCCGCAGGATAAATGCGGTCGTGACAAAGAGCCGTGCGTGCCTCACCGCGCAATATGCGCAGGGGCGATGAGGTGCGTGTTTCCACACCCGTGAGCACCGCATCGGGTGCGGCGTAGCCACGTAGTTTTTTATCAAATGACCGTAGCCCCGCAGCCAACGTCTTGCTCACAAACGGGGGCAAAACCGTACTAAGGTCGCTCACCCTCACACGCCCGCCACCGTAGGTCGGCAGGATGCGAGAGGGCGCGGTGGCACGGTATCCACCAAGAAAATCTCCAACAGTACAGATTGGCGCGGCGTACTCTCCCCCGCCCGCCTGATAAGCGGCACGCTCCAGAGAACGCTGGAAATCGATCCCCGCGCCAACGCTACCGCCGACATCGGCGGGCATTACCGTTACCGCAACAGCGGCATTGGAGTTTCTTCCGTTTCGCGCATGATAACTCATCCCGTTTACCACAACGCCGCCCGCCTCACTTGCGGCAGGCACGACCTCGCCACCCGGGCACATGCAAAAGGTGTAAACACCGCGCTCGCCTGTGGTATCGGAAAGCGCATATTCCGCGGCACCCAGCGCAGGATGCCCCGCGTGCTCTCCGTAGAGGGCGCGGTCGATATCCTCACGCAAATGCTCGATGCGCACGCCGACAGAAAAGGGCTTGGGATCGACTGCAAAGTTGTGCGACATCACGACCTCAAAGGTGTTGCGTGCGCTGTGACCAATGGCAAGCACCATAGCGCCTGTCAGGATCTCACCCTTACTTGTTATAGCGCGCACACAGTCATCTCCCTCGACAAAATCGTCAAGCCTTGTGCGATACAGCACCTGCCCCCCAAGCGATTGGATGCGTGAGAGCACTGCATCAACCACCACCCGAAGAATGTCAGTGCCAACATGCGGCTTAGCCTTTGTGAGAATATCCGCAGGTGCACCAAAGGAAACCAAGCGATCAAGCACGTAATTGCAAAGCGGATCGTTGACACGCGTAACAAGCTTTCCGTCAGAAAAGGTACCAGCACCACCGGCACCGAATTGAATGTTACTTTCGGTATCCAAAATACCAAAATCACGAAAGCGCGCGGTCAGCGCCGCGCGTGTTGCCACGTCATCTCCCCTATCGATGATGATCGGGCAATACCCCCACTCGGCAAGCAGCAAGGCGGCAAAGAGCCCCGCCGGCCCCATGCCCACAATCAAGGGAGGAGCGCTTAAGCGCTCCTCGCCGCAGCGGATCTCTGGTACCGTAGCAGCAAACGGGCGAACGCCCGCTGCCAAAAACCTTTTTTCCTCAAAAAAAATCGGCTCATCCGCGGTAGCGAGAACCGAGCAGACCTGTAAAATATCGGGCTTTTTTCTGGCGTCAAAAGACTTTTTATAAAGGCGAAAATGAAGCCCCGTGGCACTACTGCACAGGCGCTTCATTTTCGCTTTGGCTATTTCGATCACCTCTGCCTCGGGCACGTCAAAGGGCGCGCGAATATCCGCCAGCAGAAAGGCTGTTGCCGTTTTTCTCTCGCTCATTTTTTAGCAACCGTAAGTGTGATACCCGTCAGCTCCGAAAGAGAAACACCCTCGGGCAAGACAAGATCCTCAAGTGCGATCACGTACGTACCGGGCTCCGTTGCATTCTCGGGCACGATAACCTCAATGCGATCTGCTTTTTTCAAAAACACCACATCTCCGCTGACCTCAAGTTCAGCATCGGAAAGCACGTAGCTATACCCTGCTTGTTCGCCCACGACCTCAAGCGGCAAGCGCTTGGTATCCTTCACATTCATGACCATAAGCCACGACACGACGGCAAGCAACAGACAAACCACAGCGGCCACGATCAAGGAGAAGCGGCTACGGTACACGGCATATTCGCCATTCTCTATGCCGAGTTCTGTATTTTCATGTTTGCGGTTCATAACGCTCCCCCTCCCTTAATTTTCACTTTGCTCTTGATGGCGAAGCAGCTCGAACAGCTTGCGACGCAAGGATACCGATGTAAACTCACGGAACAGCTCGCCCTTGTAGGCAATGGAAATGGTGCCCGTTTCCTCGGAAACCACGACCACAATGGCATCGCTCTGCTCTGACAAGCCGATTGCCGCGCGATGACGCGTACCAAGCCCCTTAAAAATATCATTTTTGTCCGAAAGGGGCAAATAACACCCTGCGGCAAACAAGCGACCGTTGCGGATGATCACAGCGCCGTCGTGCAAGGGCGCCTTGTTAACAAAAAGCGCGCAGAGCAGCTCGGGCGAAAGTTCGGCATTGATCGTTGTGCCCGTGCTGATATACTCACCGATCTTAGTGGAGCGCTCAATGACGATAAGCGCGCCGGTTTTAGAGAAGGACATGTTTTTTGTCGCCTCTACAATGGCACCCACCCATGCGGAGGAAGCAGAAAGCTCGCGCGTTTCCGCGCTGATCGTTTTCAAACCGTTAAAGGGCACCGAGCCGATGCGCTCCATGGCGGCACGAAGTTCGGGCTGAAAGATGATTGCCAGCACTACCAGCCCGTAGCCAAAGAAGCTGTCGAAAATATACCGAATAGCATACATGTCAAGCAGTTCACTGACCGCAAAAATTGCCACCACAATGGCAACACCCGTAAGAAGTTTGCCTGCGCGACGGTCACGCACAAACAAATACAGCGCAAAAAAGAGCGCCGCCAAGCACACAATATCTAATACATCCCGCCAGCCAAAGGTGCTGAACGGATTGGCAAAAAAGCCGCCCGAAAACAGGTTGTTAAACATTTCTTTCATAGCATACCGCCTATATGTATTCCGTCGCCACACCGTGGCGCGATTAAGCAAATCAATTCGCACAAATTGCATCGGATGCGCGCATATTGTGCGCGCACTATATCTTTAATTTTCATTATAACACGGTAATTTAAGAATTGCAAATGTTTTTGAAAGATTTTTTTAAAATTTTTTTACATTTTGCATGCCTTTTTACAAGAAATTTGCAAAAAAAGGAAGAACGCCAACTTTTTTAACAATATTTTTGCATTTCGAGTGCAATTATGCTATACTGAAATAAAGCCTTGAAACCTAAGCCTTGTAAAGGAGAAACTACCATGCTGCACGCTGATTTTTATATGCCAACTCGCCTGTTTTTTGGCGAGAACGCACTTAATAAGGGCAAGGAACTGCTCGCCGGGGCAGGCCGTCACGCCATGCTTGTAACAGGCAAGCACAGCGCCCGAAAATCGGGAGCGCTCGACGATGTTACTGCCCTGCTTAAGAATGCCGATATCACATACACCGTATTTGACGGCATTACCGAAAACCCGCCCCTTCTCACCTGCTTTGAGGCAGGGCGGATTGCCGCAAGAGAGGGCGTGGAATTTGTGATCGGCATCGGGGGTGGCTCTCCCCTTGATGCGGCAAAGGCAATTGCCGCATTTGCCACCAATCCTTCCCTTGCTCCTGAGGACATTTTTGACGACAGTAAGCGAACCGAACCTACCCTGCCCATTTTTGCTATACCCACCACGGCAGGCACAGGCAGCGAGGTCAACAATTACAGCATTTTAACGCTACCCTCGGGAGTGCAAAAAAAGACATTTAAGGCAGCGGACAGCTGGCCGCGCGCCGCATTTGTAGACCCACGCTATACCGCCACCATGTCAAATGAAACCACACTTTCCACTGCGCTTGATGCATTTGCGCACGCAATGGAGAGTTATCTTTCCCCAAGATCCACCGTATTTTCCGAAAACGCGGCGCTCCTTGCGGCACGGGAGATTTTTGATGTGATCTCAGCACTGCCCGCAGAATATGATGCCGAGATGCGCGCACGCCTGGCACTTGCCGCAACCGCCGGGGGCATGGCGATCAGCGTGACGGGAACGGGCTTTCCACACCCCCTCGGGTATAGCCTTACGCTGCTTGACGGCATCCCGCACGGACGCGCCTGCGCGGTATTTGCGGGAGATTACATCACCTACAATGAAAAAAGCGAAATCGGGCGCGAACGTATTGCAAGCTTTGCTGCCGCGATTGGCACAAAGCCTGCCATTCTCAAGGCGTTTTTGCCCGGTGTTGCCGACGTGTCACTGTCGATGACAGGGGCAGAAATCGAGCGGCATGTGGAGTTGATCGCGGGCGCAAAAAACTACACAAACAGCCCCTATGTTATTTCAAAAGAGGAAATTTTCGACATATATTGCGCACATTTTAAAACCAAATAATTCCAAAAACGGCAATTAGCAGTGTAAGGTCGCAGCACACAAAAAGGACAGAGAATGCAAACATTCTCTGTCCTTTTTTATCTGTAAACAGTATATTTTGATCAACTTCAACACCGCAAGGCGCCTATCGCATTGGATCGGCAAAAGGTACTTTTTACTCTTAAAGCAAGATGCAGATCAAGCCGTTGCTCCCCTCGTTAATGATACGCTCCAGTGTTTCGGATAACTTGTGCCGTGCCTCATCTGGCATGTGTGCCAGCTTGCCGCAAAGGCTATCGCTAACCATTTCGTAAAGGCTTTTGCCAAACATATTGGAGTGCCAAAGCTTTTGAGGATCCGCCTCAAGCTCGGCGAGGATATTCCGCAAAAATTCCTCGGATTGCTGCTCTGTGCCAACAATAGGATTGATCTCGGCGCTGATATCCGCGCGTATCATATGAATGGAGCGTGCAGCGGCGCGCAGTCGCACGCCAAAGCCACCCGACTGTCGCACGATGGCGGGCGTTTCAAGCCGCAGATCCTCAAGCTCGGGCATCACGATCCCATAGCCGTCACTCTCCGCCATTTCAAGCGCGGATGCCACGCGCGCATATTTTTTGCGCACCTCTGCAAGCTCGCGCAACAGCGAAAGAAGCGCTCCCTCATCACGGATATTTTCCCCCGTAACCTCACTGATCATGTCGTAATACAGCGAATGACAAAGCTCAACATTGACCGCGGCACGCCCTGTGCCCATATCGAGCTCCGTGATCGTTACACCCTTTACAAACTCGTTGTCCTTCAGACCTTCAAAGGCTTCTGCCACGTCACCCATGCGGCGCACTGTTCCACCCGTTTGGCACACCGCCTCCATAAGGGATCTGCGTACAGTATTTTCCGCATCAAGCGCACGCCACCACGCAGGCAACGTGATGCCGACCGATGTCACGGGAAATTCGCCGAGCACAAGCTCTAAAATACCTACAATATCCTCTCTACCAAGCGACAGACAGTTGACAAGCGCAACCGGTACACCGTACTTCTCTTCAAGTTCGGTTGCAAGTGCTCTTGCCGCCTCGCTTGCGGGATCGGCAGAATTGAGCACCACGGCAAAGGGCTTGCCAAGCGCCTTCATTTCCCCCACAAGGCGTTCCTCGGCGCCAACATAGGAGCCGCGCGGAATTTCGCCCACCGTGCCGTCAGAGGTCACAAGCATACCAATGGTGGCGTGCTCACTCATGACCTTGCGCGTGCCAAACTCTGCCGCCTCCCCGAAGGGCATTGGATCCTTTGACCACGGTGTATGTACCATACGGGCACTGCCGTTTTCCTCACCGCCAAGCGCCTCGGGAATCATATAACCTACGCAATCGATCATTTTTACGCAGAGTGAAACGCCCCCACCCACCGTAAGCGAAACACCCTCATCGGGCACAAACTTCGGCTCGGTGGTCATCACTGTCATACCTGCGGCACTTTGCGGCATCTCGTCACGGGCACGGTCACGGCTGTACGCATCAGTCATGTTTGGCAGGACGAGCTCCTGCATAAAGCGCGTGATAAAGGTGGATTTTCCGCTGCGAACGGGACCCACCACACCGATATAAATATCACCGCCCGTGCGCTCGGCGATATCCTTGTAAATGGAATGCTCTGCCATGTTCTTCTCCTCCGCTTTCTTCGCGTTCTGATATCGCTATATCGTATGCCGCCAAGAAAAAGAATATTCCACCCCGCCAACGGCAGAGTGGAATACAGCTTTATTTTGTTTTAATGCTTGATGCGCACAAGACTGCCAACGCCCTCTCCAAGAGCCGCCAGCAACGCCTTTACATCCTCTTCGGTATTTTCGGGAGAAAAACTGATGCGAATGGAGGATGCCGCCTCGGCAGGTGTTAAGCCAAAGGCAAGCAGCACTGTGCTGGGGCCCGCCGCGTGCGAGGAGCACGCCGAGCCTGCCGACACCGATATCCCCTTGCCGGAAAGGAAATGCAGCATGGTTTCGCTTTTAATATGCGGCAGGGTCATATTAACGATATGAGGGGCGGCAACAGGGGGGCGATTTACCCGAATCTCACTGCCTGCGAGCCCTGCCACAAGTTCTGCCGCAAGATGCGCCATATGCGGCATGGCAGTACGCGCGGCAACGGCACCCGCTTTAGCCGCAGCGGCAAAGCCCGCGATGCCGATGGTGTTTTCAGTGCCCGAGCGAAGCCCAAACTCCTGCCCACCGCCACAAAGGAAGGGCGAAAGACGGCGCTCGCGCAGCATGCGCTCGGATACATACAGCGCACCCACACCCTTAGGGCCGTGTATTTTATGTGCGCTGACTGTAACAAGATCTACGCCCATGGTGCGTATGTGCATCGGCACCTTTAAAAAGCCCTGCACCGCGTCGCAGTGACACACACACTGAGGATTTGCCGCCTTTGCCGCGGCAAACACCTCCTCAACGGGATAGCGCGCGCCCGTTTCGTTATTGACAAGCATCATGCTGACCATAAAAAGATCAGCGTTACAATGGGCACGCACAGTATCCATATCCAGCACGCCGCCGCGCGTAGAAACGCGCACCACCGAAAAGCCTTCTCTTTCCAACAAGCGAAGATTGTTTTCTACGCTCGGGTGCTCACTGTCGGTGGTTAAAATGGTACGTGCCGTACGACGCTCCTTTGCGTGCGCCGTGCCAATGAGAGCAAGGGCATTTGCCTCGGTGCCGCACGAGGTAAAAATAAGCTGTCCGTCCTTTAAAAAACGCTCACCAAGCGCCTCTCCCACGCTCGCGCGTGCATCGCGCAAAAGCCTTGCGGCATGGGCACCGAGTGAATGGAGCGAGGAAGGATTGCCAAAGCATTCCATCGCCTCGCACATTGCCTCTTTTGCCTCGCGGCAAAGGCCTGTTGTTGCGCTGTTATCCAAATAAATTTGCTGCATATTATCTAAAGGTAAAGCTGGAAATAACGGTTTCCACCTCGCCGACGTATGTATCATACGACGTGGAAACGGCGGTATAAGTCAAAACATAAACATTAAAGTCATATACCGCGATCACCTGCTGGCACTGATAGAGCGTATCGCCAAAGGTATAGGAAAATCTGTATTTCTTTGCATCCTTTCCACCAAGCGTGGTATCGGTGCCTTCCTCGATCAGCGTAAAAGCAGGAAATACCATGGTATGCTCGGGCATACAGTACTCGCTCCAATACGCGGTGGCGGTAACCTCACTTTCAGGATAATGCTCGGTTACGATTACGTTGGGTGCGTTATCCTCTGCCGTTGCCTTTGCCCCCGAAATGTTATAAGCTGACGGGATCCAGGACTCGGGCACATACAGATTATATTTGGCGCTCTCAAGCGCAACGTTTTGCATGCCGTCGGGCGTTGGATCTGTGTTTGCACAGCCCACGACCGAAACAAGGCATGCCATAAGTAACAAAACAGTAAGAATTCTTTTCATGATCATTCCCTCTCTTGATTATTCTTTACACGAAGCATTTCGGCAGCCGCGGATAATATACCGATCCTGCCGCTTTCAAAGGTAAGCCCGCCCTGCAAAAAAGCGGTAAAGGGCGGCTTTATGGGTCCGTCGGCAGACAGCTCAATAGAAGCGCCCTGTACAAACGCACCTGCTGCCATAATGACCTCATCCTGATATCCCGGCATTGCCCATGGCTCGGGCGTAACGTAAGCATCCACAGGCGAGCCTGCCTGTATACCGCGGCACAAGGCGCAAAGCCCCTCACGGCTGCCCGTGATAACGGTTTGAATAATATCGGCGCGCCTCTCCTGCCACGATGGCTCGACCGCATATCCGAGTGCCTCAAATATGTAGGCGGCAAAATGTGCGGTCTTGAGTGCCTCCATGACGGTGTGCGGCGCATAAAAGAGCCCGCGATACATGTTTTTATTCTGCCCCAGCGTTGCGCCGACCTCAAGACCGATGCCGGGGCAGGTAAGGCGGTAGGAGGCAAGCTCTACCGCACGGGCAGTGCCTGCAAGATAACCGCCCGTTTCTGCCATGCCGCCACCGGGATTTTTGATAAGAGACCCAACGGTAAGATCCGCACCCACTGCGGGCGGCTCCTTCTCCTCGGTAAACTCGCCGTAGCAGTTATCAACCATGACAAAGATATCCTCGCGCACCGCCTTGATCGCGCGCACCGCCTCGCCGATCTCATCAACGGTCAGCGTGCGGCGATTGAGATACCCCTTTGAGCGCTGAATAAAGCAGACCTTTACACGCGCACCCTCATCACCGCGAAGAAAGGCGGTGATCGCTTCTAAATCAAGCGTTTTTTGATCCTTTAATTCGATCTGACGGTAGCTGACCCCGAAATCGGCAAGCGATCCGTTGCCTGCCTCACCTGCAATACCAATGACCTCACCAAGGGTATCATAGGGCTTGCCCGCAACCGAAAGCAGGATGTCGCCCGGGCGCAAAAGCCCGAAAAGACCGATCGCCAACGCTTGCGTACCGTTTGCAATGCTGTGACGGACAAACGCCGCCTCAGCCCCCATAACATCTGCAAAAATACGGTCAAGCACCTCCCTGCCGCGATCATCGTAGCCATAGCCACTGCTGCCGTTAAAGCAGGCGGCATCCACGTGGTGCGCGGCAAACGCCTCCATAACACGGGCGGTGTTATGGTGCGACACTCTTGAAAGGTGTAAAAATTGGGGGGCAAGAGCCGCTTCTGCCCGATCGGCAAGCTCTAAAAGATAAGGGGAGAAATTCATGCAAGGTCACCTCCAAGGAAAGCTACACCAAGCTGCACCGCCGCCTTAACATCTCCCATATCCAGCATTTCTACACCTGTATGGATATAGCGGCAGGGTAAGGAGAGCGCACCCGCACGGCAGCCAAGCCCTGTCATTTGCACCGCAGAGGTATCCGTGCCGCCAAAGGTAAGGATCTCGCATTGCGCCGCAATGCCCTTTTCCTTGGCAAGCGCTAACAACTCATCAACCAAACCTGCATCGCAAATGACCGACTTATCCTTGATCTTTACGGCAACACCGCCGCCAAGCTTAACAGCCATGGCAGGGGCGGATTGCGCATCGCCCGTGGCAGTCACGTCAAAAACAAGTGCAAGCTCGGGTGCAATACCAAAGGCGGCGGGGCGTGCACCGCGACAGCCAACCTCCTCCTGCACCGAAAAAACGTAATAAATATCATCCGCAGGTGCTATCATGCGGCGCGCGATCTCGATCATCACAGCGCACCCTACACGGTCGTCAAGCGGACGGCCGCACACGCGGTTGCCCATCAGGCGCACAAGATCTGCGCGGAGTGCGCAGCAATCGCCGATCTTAAGCTTTTTTTCTGCCTCACGGCGGCTTTTCGCGCCCACATCCACATAGCATTTGTCCCATTTGGGCGCCTCATCCTTTTTAATATCGCCCTCGCTTACCAGCACGCCGCGCGTACCGTTTTCAAACACGACCACAGACCCTACTGCCGCGGTATAATCGATACCGCCAATGGGCGCTACACGCAAGTAACCGTTATCCTCGATAAAGTTTACGATAAAACCGATCTCATCCATGTGCGCGACAAGCAGCACCTTGCGCGGCGCCGTTGCATTACCCTTTTTCAGGCAGATAAGATTGCCCATTGCATCGGTACGCACTTCATCGCAAAGCGGTGCCATAAGATCTTTGATAATATCCCGAATACCCTGCTCACGCCCCGAAACGGAAGGGGTAGTGGGGAGAAGCTTTTTTAAGGTTTGGTACATAACATTCCCTTTCTTATACATTTTCAAGCATTGCCGCAAGCAGTGCTATCATGGCTTCAATATCGCCGTATTTTGCTACCGAAACGGGTGCGTGCAGATAGCGTGTGGGGGCGGAAAGCGCAACACAGCGCACACCAACACCCGATTGTTGGATATGCTTGGCGTCATTGCCGCCCGAAACGTACCGCTTTACCTGCACGGGGATATTCTTTTCCCCGGCGACCTTCAGCACACGGTCGATCAGCGCACGGTCATAGATCGTTCCGTTGTCAAGCAGCGAAAGCACGCCGCCCTTGCCAATGTCTGCCACGCGGCGCGCCGCAGGCACATCGGGCAGATCTGCCATTGCAGTGGTTTCAATGACAAATGCCATATCGGGCGATACACGGTTTGCGACGACCGTAGCCCCCGAAATGCCGATCTCCTCTCGCACGGTAAACGCAAACCACACATCAAGCGGCAGGTGCTTGTCCGCGACAGCGCGCAGCACCTCAATGAGCACGGCGCACCCTACACGGTCGTCAAGCGCCTTGCCGGAAAGAAACGCCTTCTCCTTGCCAAAGGGAAGAAAGGGCGTGTCAAAGGTGCCAAAATTGCCAAGCGACACATATTGCTCTGCCTCCTCGCGGCTGCTGACACCAATATCGATATACATATCCTTAAGCTGCGGCATTTTGCTGCGCTCCTCGGCACTTTGAAAATGAATGCCCTTCGCCGAGATCACGCCTGCCACACGCTTTTTTTCATCACCAAGGGTTACGGCTCTGCCAACCATTACGCGTGGATCGATGCCGCCAAGCGTAGCAAAGCGAAGAAACCCATTTGACTCGATCTCGGTGACCATAAAGCCAACCTCATCCATATGCGCCGAAAGCAGCACGCGCGGCGCCCCCGCGGGGCCCGCAAGGTGTGCCGTAAGATTGCCCATACGATCTGTCATCAGCTCAACAGGCAAGCCTGCAAGCTCGGCACGGATCAGCCCCTCAACCTCACCCTCGCACCCGGTAGGGCCAAAGGCAAGCGACAGCTTTTCAATCAGTTTTACACCGCTTGTCATACTGCAAACACCTCCGCGATCTCTCGGTCAGTGACAAATGCCGTTACCAAGCTTTTCAGTGCCTCGGCATCCTTCATATCCAACACCTCTTGGTATGTGTGCATGGCGGTGAGGGGCAGCCCCACATCCACCACAGAAATGCCTGCCCCAACCAAATGCAGTGCCTCGGTATTGGTGCCCGTGCTCTTTGGCTCAACGGCGATCTGCCACGGGATGCTTTCCCTCTTGGCAAGCGCCTCAGTAAGGGTTGTAAGACGGCGATCAACGATCGCGCTGCGCGCGATCGATGGACCCTTGCCCATTTCCACGCACTCACGGCGATCGGCACCGCTCATATATCCAAGATTCACATCGATCACCATCGCATAATCGGGCATAAGAGCAAAGCCGCCAACGGCAGTGCCGCCGATGCGGTCAGTTTCCTCATGCACTGAAAACAGCAAATAGACATCACCCGCAAGCTCTGCTGCGGGGATCTCCAGCAATGCCGCCGCGGCAATGGCGGCGCACGCCTTGTTATCAAGCCCCTTGCCCGCAAGCCTGCCACCGGCAAGCGTGCGATATGTGGGGTAAAAACCGACAGGGGTGCCAATGCGCACCAATTCACGCAGCTCCTCGGTAGGGTAGCCCGTATCGATCAAAAGCTCCTCCGGGCGGGGCAGTTTTTTCTCATCCCCCGACAAATGCGGAGGTGTTGAGGATACCACCGCATCGATCACCTCTTTGCCGTACACGCGCACGCGTGCAGAGGAAAGCGTGCGTGCGTCAAGACCGCCAACAGAGGTCACGGTAAGAAAGCCGCCCTCCTTTATGTCGGTTACAAGCATGCCGATCTCATCAAAATGCGTATCAATGAGAATTTTAGGAGCGCGCTCCTTGCCCGACCGACGGACAAACACGCGGTTACCGACGGCATCGGTATAACTCTCATCAAAGCCCTGCATCAGGGCAGCGAGTCGCTCCTTATCATAGCCCTCGTAGCCTGTGATGCTCATCAGCTCCGCAAGAGCGCAAACAAATTGCTTCAGTTCCAAAATTTTATTTCCTTTCTAGCTCCTGTACCAAACGGCAAAAGACCTCGCCTCTTTCTTCAAAATCACGGAATTCACCAAACGCGGTGCACGCGGGTGAAAGCAAAACGGTATCCCCCTCCTTGGCGTCACCCGCAGCCGCTAAAAAGGCATCGGTAAAACCAAAGAAGGATTTATAGGGAAGCGCCGTACCCAGCACTGCCGCGATCTCCCCTGCCGCCTCACCGTAAAGATAAGCAGCCTTGGCGTGTGCCGCAAGCGCCACCGCCAATGGCTCAAACGATATCCCCTTCCCCCTGCCACCCAAAATAACAAGGGGGCGTGTGCCAAGTGCGGCAAGCGCCGCGGCAGTTCTGGTGGGCGAGGTATCAATAGAGCTGTTATAGTAGGTTACCCCACGCACCGTATCAACATACTCCAAGCGGTGCGCAACACCGCGGAATTCCCGTAGCGCGGCACGTGGAGCCCCGTCGCCAAGGAAAGGCGCCGTGGCGCCAATTGCAGCAAGTAAATTTTCAAGATTGTGCTTGCCGGGCAAAGAGAAGGACCCAAGGCAGGAAAAGGTACGCCGTGCGTCCTTTTCGATCACAACGATATCGTTGCCCGATGCATAAACCGCGCCACTGTCAGCGACAATATCGGTGGCAAAATCAGCCTCCTTTGCCGACGACGAAAAAAAGATCACTGCCCTCTCCTTGCCCTCTCCGATCTTGCGTGTCTGCGCATTTTCGACGTTTAAGACAAGGCGCGTATCGGCGGCAAAAATACAGCACTTTGCCGCAATGTATTCCGCCATATCGGTATGCCAGTTGAGGTGATTAGGGGTAATGTTGGTGATCACCGCCACCTCTGGCGCGCGCCGCACGGTCATCAGTTGAAAACTGGATAGTTCCAGCACGGCAATATCTCTCTCACGCATTTGCGATACGGCAGGTAAAAGGGGCGTGCCGTTATTGCCGCCAAGCCATACACGGTATCCTGCGGCTCTGAGAAGTGCGGCCGTCAGGCTCGCCGTGGTGGTCTTTCCGTCGCTGCCGGTAATACCGATGCATCTGCAAGGAAGCAGCGACATAAGCAGCTCGACCTCGCTTGTCAAAAGCGCCCCCACCGCGACAGATTGCAAAATAGCGGGAATATCGGGGCGAATACCGGGGGAGCGTACGAGCACCTGCTCGGAAAAGACCGCGGGGAAAGCGCCTGCACAAATGACAATCCCCTGCCCTGCGCAAGTGTTTTCAGCTTCAGGGGGTAAGGGAAACTCGGTGTATACCGTAGCAGTGCCCCCATGCTCCCTTAGCCACGCAAGCACAGCACGGTTGGCGCGGCCGAAGCCAAGGAGTGCCACAGAAAAACAAGCAGGGGTCTTACAAAACGCTTCAAGTGTCATCGGATCACCTCATTAAATCATATAAAATAGGCGTATCCATAGTATATTATACAGATTTGATCCCCCGCGTGCAAGGGGTAGATCTGTTTTTTTGGTGAATATTTAAAAAAATGTTGGTGACACTTTACAAAATCCACAAGATATGGTACAATATGTAGATAAGAACACTATCCCTTGTAAAAAGCAGAGAAAAAGGAGCATGTAATGGCTGCAAAAACTTCCGCAAAAAGCTATGGCAATGACAGTATCACCGCCTTAAAGGGTGCTGACCGTGTAAGAAAGCGCCCGGGCGTTATTTTTGGCTCTGACGGGCTTGAGGGCTGTGAGCATTCGTTTTTTGAGATCCTCTCAAACTCGGTTGACGAGGCACGCGAGGGGCACGGCAATATCATTACCGTAACTGCATTTAACGATCTTTCCATAGAAGTAGATGACCGCGGACGCGGCATTCCCCTTGGATTCAACCAAAAGGAGGGACGCTACAACTGGGAACTTATTTTCTGCGAGCTTTACGCAGGCGGCAAATACGAAAACAACAAGGGCGGCGGCTCTTACGAATATTCCCTTGGTCTGAACGGTCTTGGCGCGTGCGCCACGCAATATTCCTCCGAGTACATGGAGGTGCAGTCCTTTGACGGGAACGAACTGCACACTATCAGCTTTAAAAAGGGCAACCCGGCAAGCGACCTTGCCTCGCGCCCGCT
Source organism: Clostridia bacterium (assembly GCA_017502975.1). Classification (GTDB taxonomy): domain Bacteria; phylum Bacillota; class Clostridia; order Oscillospirales; family CAG-272; genus Firm-07. Next base: position 43,968 of record JAFVTV010000044.1, read on the forward strand.
TGAAAAGCGCGAGCGCCGCACGGGCACCGTGATCCGCTGGCGTCCCGACCTTGAAGTCTTTACCGACATAAGGATCCCACATCAATTTTTCATTGATACCATGCACCGTCAAGCGGTGGTAAACCCCGGTATCACTTTCCGCCTTCGCTTACAGCAGCAGGACGGCAAATTTACCGAGCAATCCTTTGTTTATCAAAACGGCATTTCTGATTATATCACCGAGCGCGTGGGCGATACCGCCAAAACCGAGCCCGTGCTGTGGCATCTTGAAACAAAGGGACGCGACCGTGATGACAAGGCAGATTACAAGCTGAAGGCAGATATTTCCTTTTGTGTTTCCAACACGGTAACCGCCACCGAATACTACCACAACTCAAGTTTTCTTGAGCATGGCGGCTCACCCGACAAAGCAGTAAAGCTTGCTTTTGTTGCGGCAATGGATGCCTATCTCAAGGGCAACGGAAAATACAACAAGGGCGAGAAAAGTATTACCTTTGAGGATGTGCGCGACTGCCTGTTCCTCGTGATCAACAGTTTCTCTACCCTTACCTCCTACGAAAACCAGACCAAAAAATCGATCACCAACTCCTTTATTTACGAGGCGTTGCGTGATTTTATCCGCCAGCAGTTGAATTTTTATCTCGTAGAGCACCCCACCGAGGCAGAGATCTTTGCGAATCAGGTGCTTATCAACAAGCGCAGCCGTGAAAACGCAGATAAGGCGCGCATTGAGATCAAAAAGAAACTCACCGGCACCATTGATATTGCCAACCGTGTAGAAAAATTCGTGGGCTGTCGCTCCAAGGATCCCGACATCCGCGAGTTATATATCGTAGAGGGTGATTCGGCGCTTACCTCCTGTAAACTTGGGCGCTCCCCCGAATTTCAAGCCATTATCCCCGTGCGCGGAAAAACGCTCAACTGCGTAAAGGCAAGCTATGACCGCATTTTTAAAAACGAGATCATCACCGATCTTTTGCGCGTAATCGGTTGCGGCGTGGAAATCGACGGCAAGATCAAGGGCGACCTCAACCGTTTTGATCTTTCACAACTGCGTTGGTCCAAGATCATCATTTGTACCGATGCCGATGAGGACGGCTTCCAGATCCGCACGCTGCTCCTGACGCTGTTCTATCGCTTGCTCCCCACCCTTTTGCAGGAAAGAAAAGTGTTTATTGCAGAATCACCCTTGTTTGAGATCACGACCAAGGATGAGATCCTGTTTGCCTACAACGAATTTGAAAAAGCCGATATCCTGAAAAGGCTGGAGGCAGAGGGCAAAAAATACACCCTGCAGCGCTCCAAGGGTCTTGGTGAGAACGAGCCCGAAATGATGTGGCAGACCACCATGAACCCCGCGACAAGGCGCCTGATCTCGGTAGAACCCGCAGATGTAGCACGCACCGAATATATGTTTGATGTTCTCATGGGTGACAATCTTGCTGAGCGCAAGGTGTTTATTGCGGAGCACGGCAGCGAGTACATCAAGGACGCAGATATCTAAAACATGAAAATGCCTCATTTTTCGCGAAAACGAAAGGAAAAGGCATAAAAATGAACAAAAGAGCATGGTTTTACAGCAGCCATGCTCTTTTTTGTGCATAGATTGCATTAGATTGTCCCTACCGCCCCTTGCATTATTTTCCAAATCATGCTACAATAAAATCACGATAAGCGATGTGCTGCCGGTAAGGGCCCCTGCATATTACTTTATCGATATATTAACCCTTAGGAGGATACAATTATGCCATTTGTATTTATCGGAATCGCGGTAGGCGTTTTGCTTCTGCTCTTTATCATTTTCGGCTATCTGAAGGCTCCGCCCGACACCGCTTACATCATTTCGGGTCTTGGAAAAAAGCGCATTCTGATCGGTAAAGCCGGTTGGCGCGTTCCCTTCTTCGAGCGTGTGGATAAGCTCTCCCTTGGCGTGATGCAGGTAGATATAAAAACGTCTGAAGCTGTTCCCACCAACGAGTTTATCAACGTTTCGGTTGACGGTGTTGCCAACATCAAAATTTCTTCCGATCCCGAGCTTTTAAAGCGCGCGGCAGAATCCCTGCTTGGAAAAACCAGGTTAGAGCTGATCACGCTCGTCACGCAGGTGCTTGAGGGCAACATGCGTGAGATCGTGGGTTCTGTTGGCCTCAAGGAGATGGTGCAGGATCGCCAGGGCGTTGCCAAAAAGATCACCGAAAACGTTATTCCCGATATGGAAAAGCTGGGTATTGAGGTTGTAAACTTCAATATTCAAAACTTTAAGGACGGCGCTGGCACGATCGAAAATATGGGTATCGACAACGTGGAACAGATCCGCAAGAACGCCCAGATCGCTAAAGCGAACGCCCAAAGAGATATTGCTATTGCAACCTCTAATGCACAGCAGGAAGCAAACGCCGTAAAGGTAGAGGCTGAAAAGAAGATCGCCGAGCAGAATGCCGAGCTTGCTGTACAGCAGGCAGACATGCAGGTGCGCGCCGATACCAAAAAGGCAGAGGCTGATGCCGCTTACTCCATCCAACAGGAAAATCAGCGTAAGATCATCGAGATCGCTAAAACCAATGCGGATATTGCGCGCCGCGAAAAGGAAGCTGAGCTTGCCGAAAAGGAGATCGCCATTCAAGAGCGTCGCCTTGATGCAGAGATCAAAAAGCAGGCTGACGCGATGAAGTATCAATCCGAGAAGGAAGCCGAGGCTGAGCTCATTAAGCGCCAAAGAGAAGCAGATGCGCGTCAGTACGAGGCGATCAAGGCTGCCGAAGCAAAGCGTGCCGAGGCAGAAGCACTGCGCTTTGCCATGGAGCAAGAGGCAGAGGGTATCCGTGCCAAGGGTCTTGCCGAGGCTGAGGCAATCGAAAAGAAGGCTGAGGCACAGAAGAAGATGGGTGAAGCCTCCGTGCTTGAAATGTACCTGTCTGCCCTGCCTGAGGTCGTCAAAAACGCCGCTGCTCCCCTTGCTAAGACCGACAAGATCGTTATGTACGGTGACGGCAATTCCACCAAGCTGGTGCGCGACGTGATGAACAGTGCCGATCAGATCATGGCAGGCGTAAAGGAATCTACCGGTATCGATATCGGTAGCCTGCTCGCAGGCTTTGTCGGCGGCAAGGCATCCGCAGCAAAGGTAACCGATGCAACCCCCACAACGGTTGAAGTTACCGATGCTGATGTAACCGACGCCGAGTAATTATTTTGCAAAAAGCGAGCCGCCCACCCGTAAAGGTGGGCGGTGTTTTTGTAAAAACGCCCGCCTTCCGTCACTAAACTATAACGGAATAGCGGCCTTTTCAAAGAAGCTGTAAAAATTTGCAGAACAAGTTTTGCATTTTTTAAAAAAGCTATTGCTTTTTACAATGTCATGTGCTATAATAACACATGTTTTGAGCCACCTTGCAAAACAAAACTTAATATTTTTACGGAGAAGTACTCAAGTGGGGACGTTTGCGAGCAGCTGCATTCCCTCGGCTATGCCGAGCGCGGGCAGAGTAAGCGAGCAATAAGGATGTGGCCTGTCCTCGGCTACGCCGAGCACTGCAAGTTTGCCCTTGGCAAACATTGCGCGCCGTCGCAGAGCACGAGCAAACGAGTTTGCGAAGTGCGATGCGGTAACGGCAACAGGATCGAAGAGGCGACGCCGATCCGATGACTTTCCTGCAAGATGCTTTTCTGACAATTTCATATTTTTTATGGAGAAGTACTCAAGTGGTCGAAGAGGCGTGACTCGAAATCTCGTAGGCCGTTAACGCGGCGCGTGGGTTCAAATCCCACCTTCTCCGCCAAAGCATTAGGGGCACCCATTCGGGCGCCCCTTTTGCATTGGCGGAGAAGGTGCTTTGCGAAACCTCGGCGGCACTGCCGCACAGTGGGTTGAAGAGCCGCTGCGCGGCTTCTTCGGCGCAAGTCGCAGACTTGGCGCAACAAATAGGCGCCACGCGCCGTCCACCTTCACACATTCATTATTGACAGAGTCAACATGTAATGTTATAACTAAATTAGTCAAAAAAGGGGGGTATATTTTGAAAATCAAAAAAGCGATTTGTTCCCACTGCGGAAAAGAATATGCATATCAAAACTGTGGAGATGCCTATGCGGGAGAAAAAAATAAGGAAAGTGTTTATTGCCCCTACTGCAAAAAAGCAGATTTTTCCAGCATGACAAGCGGACATTTTTGCAGTTATAAACTGGATGAAAACGGGAAACCAATTTTATTTTAACAGCGCTGCGCGCATTACTTAACATACGACAGATTCTTGTTTTTTAAGGAGTTACTTATGCGAAAATTTTCGTCTGTAATTTTGATCTTCTTCCTAAGCGCGCGGGAAAGTCCAGAAAACAAATTGTTAAAGGGCTGACGGTCACCCGTCAGCCCTTTATCTCTTTTGACAGCCTGACAAATAATAATTACTTTCACCAATCCAAGTGATGATGTCTATCATTTGCTCCTCTCGTCAAATTCTCATTTATCTTTTATTTTTCCATGCCGCAAGCGTAGCACCTGTTAGAGAGTAATTCCTCGTTTTTGATACTGCTATATAATCTAAAGCCACCTGCAAAGTTATAAGCGTCAAAGCCGTTTTGCATTAAGATCCGCGTTGCCAAGTAGCTGCGAAGTCCGCTTTGGCACATCACATAGATTTTTTTGGATTTATCAAGCTCACCTACGCGCTCCCTTAGATCGTCAAGCGGAATATTGATAAATCCGTCTGCACGACCTCGCATATATTCAAAAGGCGTGCGAGTGTCAAGCAAAATTACATCTTCGCGCTCACGCAAAGCGGAAATATCCTCGTAATAAAACTGCTTTACCACACCGTTTTTGATGTTTTCGGCAACGAAGCCTGCCATATTCACGGGGTCCTTCGCGGAGGAATACGGCGGAGCGTACGCCAGATCCAAGTCCTTCAGCTCGTCAGCCCCGAGGTTCGCGCGGATCGCCGTAGCGATCACGTCAATGCGTTTATCCACGCCATCGTAACCAACGATCTGCGCGCCCAAGATCTTAAAGCTTCCCTTCTCAAAAATCAGCTTCAGCGTCATTGCCGTTGCCCTCGGATAATACCCTGCGTGCGAATTTTGCGTTAGGATCACCTTTTCGCAGTCGTAGCCGCTGGCCCTCGCTTGCTGCTCATTGATTCCCGTCGTTGCCACTGTCATATCGAAAAGCTTTATCACGGACGAGCCTTGTGAGCCCTTGTATTCGCTGTCAAGCCCGCAGATCTGATCGGCAACGACACGCCCCTGCTTATTCGCAGGGCCTGCCAACGAAATGACCGCATCCTGCTCGGTGATAAAGTGCTTTACCTGTACGGCATCCCCTACTGCATAGATGTCGGGGACAGAGGTCTCCATTTTGCTGTTCACCTTGATTGCGCCCTTTACACCGAGCGCGAGGCCCGCCTTTTTCGCAAGTGTATTTTCCGGGGCAACGCCAACCGCGAGCACGACCATATCCGCGCTAAGCTGCTGTCCGCCGGTAAGCTCAAGCAAGACCCTGTCGCCTGCCACGCTCATTTTTTCGGTGCTGTTGCTCAGTAACAGCTGCACGCCACGGGAACGGAAGCTTGCGTGGATGAACGATGCCATATCACAGTCAACCGTAGGCAAAAGATGATTGCCACGCTGAACGATCGTTGTTTTGATCCCAAGCTCAGTAAGGTTTTCCGCCATTTCAAGACCGATAAATCCACCGCCGATCACGACCGCTGTTTTGGGCCGATCTTGCTCTATAAATGCGCGGATCTTCAGCGTATCCTCTACCGTTCTGAGCGTAAAGGTTCTCTCGTTTTCCGTATAGAAATCGGGCAAAAGGGGCTTTGCGCCGGGGGATAAGATCAGCTTATCGTAGCTTTCTGTAAAGCGCACTCCTGTTTTTAGGTCGATTACGGAAACGGTTTTGCTTTTCGCGTCGATATCGGTGACCTCGTGACCCACCTTGGCTTTGATCCTAAACCTCCGATAAAAGCCCTCGGGCGTTTGCAACGTCAGATCCTCCTTGTCGCCGATCACGCCGCCGATATAATACGGCAAGCCACAGTTTGCGTATGAAATATAGCCCGAGCGCTCAAAAATGATGATCTCCGCATTCTCGTTCAATCTTCTGATCCTTGCCGCAGCAGTTGCTCCACCCGCAACGCCGCCTATAATTACGATCTTCATACGCTCTCCTTTGTTCGTAAGCTTTTATTTTTGAATGTTTATCAAAGATGATTCACCGCAAGGATCACAACGCTCGTGACGATCATAACAGCACCGACCACGCGGTTTAAGGTCTTTGCGGTCGCTTTATTGGCGATTTTGGCGGCAATTCTTGCCCAAATCAGCGTAAAGACAACGCACAGCGCAAGGCAAAGGATATCAGGCATTCCTCCGATCACAAAATGGCTGATGCCCCCCGTCAAAGCCGTAAACGCCATAATAAATACGCTTGTTCCAACCGCCAAATGCATGGGATAACCGAGGAAGGAGGTGAGCACGAGCAACAGCATCATGCCGCCGCCTGCACCGACAAAGCCGCAGATAAAGCCGATGCACGCACCGCCTACGATCGCCTTGATGAGTCTGCTTTTCGGCGAGCCTGCCGCCAATTGCTCTCTCGTTTTGTTGACGGGCTTCAAAAGAAAGCGCAAGCCGATGATGATCAGCGCGATCTGCATCGTGCCGCTCATGGCCTGCTCGGGCAAAAGACTTCCCACAAAGCTGCCGATCATCGTGACGACCAGCACGCTCACAAGAAGTGGTATGCTGTTTTTTACGTCCAGATTTCCGCTTTTCTTATAGGTATACGCGCTGACAAGGCTTGCCAGAACGTCGCTGATGAGCCCTATGCCGACCGCATCGTAGGCAGGGATGCCCAAAAAGGTGATAAGCATCGGGCCTATCACCGCGGCGGCGCTCATACCCGCAAAGCCCGTTCCGATACCCGCGCCCGCACCCGCAATAAAGCACACAAGCATTTTTATTAGAATATCTCGCATATATCTCTCCGTTAGGCTGTTATTTGCTATTGAAATATTATAGCATTTTTTAATGAACTTTTCAACCTATCTTCCTGTTTTTTGCTTTCTGTGACACAAGTTTTGAAGGCTGACAGATCGATTTCTGCCAGCACTCTGTGTTATTTTTCTGCATCCAACACCTTATAAAGCAATCCGTAAAGCTGTACGGATTCCTCGGCATCCAGCCCCACGCACCCTGCGACCTTGGCGGGCACCTCCACGACGCTTGCCTTCAGCGCTTCGCCGCACTCGGTCAGCGCCACGCTGACCGATCGCTCGTCGGCGGTGCTGCGCTTGCGCGTGACAAAACCCTTTGCCTCCAGACTTTTGAGAACGGGGGTCATGGTGCCCGAATCAAGGAACAGCACCTCGCCCAGCGCATTGACACAAACGTAATCCTGGTGCTACAAGTGATAAGCTCGTCCGAGCTTTTTGCGGCGCTCCTGCTGCTTTTCCCTTTCGGCGAGGAGCATCGCCTTGATGGCAGGACTTAACCCCAGTGCGCGGTGCGTGGGATCGATATGCTTGATGGTGCTGTCGATCCAGCCAAAGCAAAGCGCTTCCTCCACCGCATCGTTGTAGGAAAGCGCTTTATCCCCCGATTCCTTCATGGGGAAAACGAACCAGATCTCGCTTTCCGTTTGAAAATGCTCGGAGAGCCACTCGCGCCAAAGTTCTCTTTCACTTGTGTAAAATGTTTTCATAAATTTGATCTGCAAATTGCAATTTGTTTGTTAGATCGAATACATTGCCATTCCAAGGCCTGCCGATATGAGTATGAGCAAGATCGGCGAAAGCGGCTTTTTTCTGATCTTCTTGGAAATGACAGCCGTTGCGGCAATGACGGCGAAAATGATCAATCCCTTTCCATCGGGGACAAGCGCATCACTTATGCTCCTGAAGGCAAAAAGTGCGCTCATCAGCATGGTGAGTGCCGTTGCCAATATCAGACCGACCACGCAAGGACGGACGCCACCGAGGAACGCCTGCACGCCCTTGTATTTCAAAAAATTGCGGATCAGCGCTACGATGATCAAGATGATGATAAAGGACGGGAGCACCACGCCGAGCGTTGCGAGAAACGCGCCAAGGATGCCGCCCTGCGCAGAGCCAACAAAGGTTGCCATATTCACGGCGATCGGTCCCGGTGTGGATTCCGAAACGGCGATCATATTCAGCAATTCTTCCTCGGTAAGCCATCCGTACATCAGCATTCTTTCTCGAATAAGTGAGATCATGGCGTAACCGCCGCCAAAGGATACCGCACCGACCTGCAGGAAGGTGAGGAACAATTCAAGATATATCATCCGTCAGCCTCCTTTTTCCTGTGAAGCATGCCAAGAAGATACATGAACAAGCCAATACCACCCGAAATAAGAATATAGAATATCGTCGAAAAGCTGACGGAGAGCACCGAAAGCACGACCATACAAGTGATCACAGCAAAAAGGATCGCGATATGAAACAGTGTTTTCTTCATCTGCTTTAGCATTTTCAGCCCTGCCGATAGGATCAGCCATATCACGCAGACCTGTATGCCCTTGAAGGCGTATGCCACGAGGGTGAGGGAAAGAAAGGCATCGAAAAACAGAGATATTGCGTATATGATGACAAAGGACGGGATACAGACCGCCACGGTTGCCACAAGCGAGCCGAGAACGCCGATCACCTTGTAGCCGATATAGGTTGCCGCATTGATGGCGATCGGCCCGGGGGTAGACTCTGCGATAGCGACCATATCAAGGAATTCTTCCCTTTGTATCCACTTCTTTTTGGATACAAATTCATTTTCAAGCAGTGCTATCATAGCATAGCCGCCGCCAAAGGTAAACAGCCCGATCTTTAACATCGTCAAAAACAGGCAAAGATGCTTCTTCATTTCATCATCCTCCTTTCACACTGTCAAATTTTAGATTTCCCGAGCGTTCGGCAAATTGGAATTTGTCAGTATTACAACTGCTTAATCTCATTGGCAATCACAGCCACATCCTTTGCGTTTGTATCAATTATAATGGTATCCAATGTTTGATACATCGGTATTCTTGCTATGCTTCTCTCAATTACATCTTCA